>CAITYI010000169.1 GCA_903896585.1 uncultured bacterium | reverse complement strand
GGATTTATCAGTCGCGGCTGCACATGTACTCGCCGACGCTGGTGTTTTCGCAGGTCACCGACCCCGAGCAATTGTGGGTCGGGACACGCGAGCCAGCGGTGAATTCCTTGAAGCGGCTGTCGTTGCCGGTCTAGCGAGTGCCGGAATCGATGTCACCCTTGTGGGTGCACTTCCCACACCCGCCGTGGCATTTCTCACGGCCCACACCGATGCTGACCTAGGTGTTGTGCTCTCTGCTTCACATAACCCCATGCCGGACAACGGAATCAAGTTCTTTGCCCGCGGTGGCCACAAGCTCGATGATTCCCTCGAAGCCGCCATCGAAGCGCGCATGCGCGAACCCTGGGAACGACCAACGGGAGCCGATGTCGGCCGGGTAATCACCGACGCGGAGGCCGGTTCGGTGTTTGTCTCCCACCTGCTCAACACACTGCCTCAAGGAACACCGCTCGCGGGGTTGAAAGTGGTGGTTGATTGTGCCAATGGTGCAGCATCGACCGTGGGCCCTGAAGCGCTCCGCCGAGCGGGTGCTGAAGTTATTGCAATCCATGCAGCACCCAATGGACTCAATATCAATGAAGGTTGCGGCAGCACCCATATTGATGATCTTCGCGCGGCTGTTGTGGAGCATTCTGCGGATGCCGGAATCGCATTTGACGGCGATGCTGATCGCTGCCTTGCCATCGATGCCAACGGTCAAGACGTTGACGGGGATCACATTCTGGGAATTCTCGCCATTGCGCGATCCCAATCAGGAACTCTTGTGGGAAACACTGTGGTCAGTACGGTCATGGCCAACCTTGGCTTCAATCACGCCATGAAGTCCGCAGGCATTGCAGTTGTTGCCACCGCTGTCGGCGATCGCTATGTCCTCGAGGAAATGCGCGCCAATGGTTACACCCTCGGCGGTGAACAAAGTGGACACGTGGTCATGAGTGAGCACGGCACCACGGGCGATGGAATTCTCACCGCATTGCATTTGCTACACAGTGTTGCCCAATCGGGTTCGACTCTGGCTGCACTCGCCAGCGTGGTGAAAAAAATGCCCCAGGTTCTGATCAATGTCAGCGGTGTCGATCGAGATGCCCTCGCAGCTAATGAGCGCATTGCCGCTGAAGTCGAATTACTCGAAAGCGCCATGGATGGCAGTGGCCGTATCCTGCTGCGCCCCTCTGGCACCGAGCCAGTTATTCGCGTGATGGTGGAGGCGGAGAGTCAGGTGGCTGCCCAGCGGGTGGCCGAGCAGCTGGCTCGGATCATTACCCACGAATTGGCCATCTAAAAATTGACCCAACGCTGAAATTGCAGGCTCTCCATTGAATATGTATAGATGAATATGTGTGGACTGAGTGAATAGGTACGGACTGAGCTCAACGGTAGGCTGAGGGCGTGTGCGGAATCGTGGGTTATGTAGGCCAGAAGCAGGCCCTTGAGGTGGTCGTGGCCGGATTGCGACGCATGGAGTACCGCGGCTATGACTCCGCGGGTATCGCGGTGATCGCCGATGGCAAACTCGAGATCCGCAAGAAGGCCGGCAAACTGGTCAATTTGGAAACCCTGTTGGGCTCGGATCCACTCCCAGACTCCACCACCGGCATTGGCCACACTCGGTGGGCGACCCACGGTGGTCCCACCGATGGCAATGCCCACCCCCATGTC
>CAITYI010000168.1 GCA_903896585.1 uncultured bacterium | reverse complement strand
CCAGCCCTGAGACAACACCAGCACAACCCTCCCGGCCAACGATTAACGAAACTACGCCCACAGACATCCAACGCCGCGCTCGCGACACTGACTCACCCGCGGCTGAAACGGTTAGACCTAATGAAACAAATGAACCGGTTTCATTGGTGCACCCGGTAACTGAAATCACTGGGAAAACTGATCCCGCGGGGCCAGCGCCAATTGCCGGCACACAACCCAGGCCACCTCGCAATCAAGAACCTGCACCTGCGGTGACTCAAACATCTTCGCAATCCGCATTACCCCAGGCCTCACTGCCAACGCAATTATCAGTACCTGCTGGGGTGACCCGTGGACCCACTGACTCTGGACCAGCGGATACTCACCGGCCCACTGCCCACCAATCTGCTTCCGGGGACACGAACGTGTCACGAGCGGAACGGCCGATCCTTGGTAGTAGTTCATCAGCCGGTATCCAGCGTCGAGCGCGCGCAGGCACCACGCCTCCTTCCGGAGGTTTTGCGGATTTAGGTGCTTCTCCGCAGCCAAAGGTTCAGGGCCCGAGACAGATCGTGGTGCCAGAACCTGTGCGACAGAGTCTGCGTGCAACGGTGGGTGAACCGCCTTCACATGTGACGGTGCACGAAGGTGAGTTGGCAGCACAGCAAGCCAATGCGGTCAATGCCGAGGCGTTCACCAAGAATGGTCAGATCTTCTTCGCCTCCGATGCCCCTGTCGCGAGCGATCGCGGACAGCAACTGCTCGCCCACGAACTCACCCACGTTATGCAACAGCAAGGTCGCGGTAGCTCAATGCCCGGTGAGCACACGGATGAAGGTCAACATTTAGAACATGCGGCTCGGCAGGTTGAGGAGCACATGGCAGTTGGGCGAAGTGAACCCATCCGTCCGGTTGCACTGGCACCTAAAGGCACTGAGGTTGCACCGGCACCACTGCATCACCGCATCTCCGGAAACAGTGCTTCCGCGCCCGGTAATGCGATCGCGATCGCGCCCGCGACATCGTCGGCGAACTTGTCCTCGCAAACTCCCCACTCCGGTATGCAACAACATGCGCCCTTTTCTTCCGCGCCATCAGGGTTTGATTCAGGCGTGCAGCGCGCTGCACGTGAACCATCTCGCGGGATTCTGGACGGTATCGGCAGCACTACTTCAACAGCATGGTCTAAGACGCGAGAGTCACTCATGGGGCAACTGGAGCAGGATTTCGCCGGGCCACCAAAGAGCAAGAAAGATGCTGACAGTCGTGCGAAGCGGCTGGAGCGACAGGCGGCTGAGTTATATCCGTATTTGCAAAGACGACTGCGCGCTGAATTAGTGCGCGATCTTGAGCGACGAGGTCGATTGTGATGTTGCCGAATGCGATGTTGCCGATTGTGATGTTGTCGATTTTTGTTGAAGGTAGTAACCGATGAGCATTGAACAGGGAATGGACTTCCTCAGTGGTTTCCTCGGCGGCCGAAGTTTGAATAGTTTGATTCCGAAGGCGCCAGGCGGTTTTGGACCAACGCGTTATGACCCCGACAATCCTGGCGGTTATTTCAGCGGGTTCACGTTGGCGGTAGATGGCGTGAGCCAACCAGCACTCGGTGGCGGTTGGCAGTCCATGTCGCTGGGATCAATGGAAATGAACACCAACGACTTACCCGCCGGTGGCTACATGCGCACCACGTTTCGGGAAATCGAACGAGTGACGTACGGGACGGTGAACCTTGCTCGTCCCTGGATTCCCGGCACCAGCGTGCTGATCACAGAGTGGTTCAGCAAGGCACGCGAGCACGGGCCAACCAATGTGTCAATCACGGTTGAAGTTCCCGAGAGCGGATCAAATAACAAGTACTCGATTGTTTTTCGCAATTGCTTCCCCCAAACATGGAATGCCCCGTCCTTTAGCGCCGGCTTGGTTAACCAAATGGGCACCGGGATCATGCCACCGACAACTATCGAGACCCTTACCTTCAGTTTCTCCGGCT
>CAITYI010000167.1 GCA_903896585.1 uncultured bacterium | reverse complement strand
GTTCAGGTTGCTCCATCTGTTGCAGGTGCAGATTTTGTTGACGCGTATACCCGTGCCCTGACAACTCCTATTCAGCCGCACGCAATCACGCTTTCCTACGGAGAGTGTGAGCCTTTCGTCGCCGACCGGGGAATGTATCCCACATTGGAATCAGTATTCCAATTTGCTGCACTTATCGGCACGACCGTCACCATCGCATCCGGCGACGGTGGATCGTCGGTATGCCAGGAAGAGGTTGGAGAAACGCTCGATGGTTTGTATGAATTACTTGAGGAATTTCTCAGTGACGCCCAGGACGCCCCCGCTAACTCAGAAGAGGCACAAATTGCTGAATCTGCAATTGCTGACTTCGAAACAGCCATCGACCAACTGACGCCGTTGGTCGCGTACCCGCGCCCAACGGTCTCCTACCCGGGGTCATCACCATTTGTTGTCTCCGTCGGTGGCACTCAAATCCAAATGAATCCAAACGGCACGCGGGCGGGTGAAAGCGTGTGGAATAGCCAGCCATACGCCGGAGGAGCTGTTGGAAACCTGCTTGGTACGGGCGGCCCGAGTGCATCTTTTGACGCACCGTGGTACCAGAATCCGCTCACCCGTAACAACGTCAGATCCGTACCCGATATTTCTGCCATGGCTGGACCATCGCCAGGATTGCCGATTGTGTATCAAGGGACCATCAGCCCAAATGGTGGCACAAGCCAGAGCTCACCCATGATGGCGGCGGCACTGGCAATGATCTCTGCCCGAGAGCGCCAGGCCGAACGTCCACCAATCGGTTTCGCGAATCCGTGGCTCTATCAAGTTGTTAAGCGCAGTCCAAAGTCGGTTTATGACGTCACCGTGGGAGACAATCAATTTGCCATTGAATATGCCCCAGGTTCGTTTATGATCCCGGCGTGCTGTCAAGCAGATTTGGGTTACGACCAAGCCTCAGGCCTTGGTGTTTTACAATTTGATGAACTGATAAAACACGTTAATCGGTGAATGAGACATTCCAGTATCCCGAAATGTCTTTCATCTTGTAACGGCTGCATTGAGGGATACGCCGGTCCGCTATTTCGCCAAGTTCTAGTTCACCAAGTTGACGCCAGGTCAGGCAAAACTATTTGGATTTTTTCAACAATGAATGCAGAACCAAAGTTTGCTTGGCGGCTTTATGTTGCGGATCCATGTAGCCGATTTCAAGGCTCACCCCCGGGATCAGCACACCTTCATAGGTGCCATCAACGTCAGCGCCCAGAATGTCGATGTGGGCCTCGCCGGGCACGGAGTTCATTGCAATCAATTCCACGGGCGAGGGCTTAGACCAGGTACCGCCCTTTTTTTTCCATTGCCAAGTGCCCTTGGCAACATTGCCTTTAGCGGTGGTGATGATGATCTTCTCGGTGCCCTGTAAGTACTTGCCGCCGTAGTAGACGTCAGCGGAGCCAACCCAGGTACCGACCAGTGGCGATGCCTGATCGGCCGCCGCGACCGGGGCCGCCGCAACGAGCAGGCTCGCGGCTAACGCACTAGCTGCCAATGCTGGGAGCAACTTGCTTTGTATGAGCTTCATTCGGAACCCTTCATGTTGAACCCTCGTTAGGAGCGCCTCGTTAGGAGCCTCTCTATAAAGATTGTGCGGTAGCGCACGCCCCATCTTGCCACATAAAATTTTTTAATCGTGATCGCAAAACTATATATAACTCCACTTTATCGGTAGCGACTTTGTCGTGCTTCAAGGTGGTGAGACCC
>CAITYI010000166.1 GCA_903896585.1 uncultured bacterium | reverse complement strand
CGACGGTGATGACTGGGTGCTCGATGGCCAGAAGATGTGGCTCACCAACGGGGCTTCGTCGACCTTGGTTGCGGTTCTTGTTCGCACGCCATCGGATGATCCCGACGCGAGTGTCTACAAGAAAATGTCGACGTTCCTGATTGAAAAGGAGCCCGGCTTTGGTGAGGTGCGGCCAGGTCTCACCTTCCCGGGCAAGATCGAGAAGATGGGTTACAAGGGCGTTGACACCACAGAGATGGTGATGACGGGTCTGCGTCTTAACGATGATGACCTTCTGGGTGGTGTGACTGGCAAAGGCTTCTACCAAATGATGGACGGTGTTGAGGTGGGCCGCGTGAACGTCGCCGCTCGAGCCTGCGGGGTGAGCATTCGGGCATTCGAGCTCGGCATCGAAT
Organism: uncultured bacterium; assembly: GCA_903896585.1. GTDB lineage: Bacteria > Actinomycetota > Actinomycetes > S36-B12 > S36-B12 > UBA4592. The sequence continues at coordinate 2,586 of CAITYI010000166.1, read as the reverse complement.
ACGCGCAGCAGCGCTTCACCTTCGGCAAACCGATCAGCGAGCATCAGGCGGTGAGTTTCCGTCTCGCCGACATGGCCACCAAGGTCGAGGCCGCGCATCAGATGATGGTCATGGCCGCCCGTCGCAAGGACTCCGGTGAGCGCAATGACCTGGAATCAGGCATGGCCAAATACCTCGCCAGTGAATACTGCAAAGAGGTTGTCGAGGATTCCTTCCGGATCCACGGCGGCTACGGCTATAGCAAGGAGTACGAGATCGAGCGGCTCTACCGCGAGGCCCCCATGCTGCTCATCGGTGAGGGCACGGCCGATATCCAGCGGGTGATCATCGGGCGGCGACTTCTTGAGGATTACAAGCTTCGCACCTGATTTCAACTCCAACTCACTAGCTAGACTGCGGTCCCTGGGACAAACTCACCCGGGACCGTAGTTTTTGCGCAGGAGGACTCAACATGGCTGATAGCAGTTTCGACATCGTCTCCAAGGTGGATCACCAGGAGGCCGACAACGCTCTCAATCAGGCGGCCAAGGAGCTGACCCAGCGCTTCGACTTCAAGAACACTGGCACCACCATCGAGTGGAAAGGTGAACTCGGGGTCGAGATCACCTCGGGCACCGAGGAGCGCGCCAAGGCCGCCCTCGACGTGTTCCAGGAGAAGTTGGTCAAACGCGGCCTCAGCCTTAAATCTTTCGAGGCTGGTGAGCCCCGCTCATCGGGCAAGGAATACAAGATCAACGGCACCTTCAAGGCTGGCATCAGCCAAGAGCAGGCAAAGAAGATCGGCAAGCTCATTCGCGACGAAGGCCCCAAGAGCATCAAGACCCAGGTCATGGGCGAGGAACTGCGGGTTTCGAGCAAAAGCCGCGATGACCTGCAAGAGGTGATCGCCCTGGTGAAAGGTGCCGATCTGGACTTCGCGGTGCAGTTCGACAACTACCGCTAGCAACCAGCACTTGGCTCAGCCGCCGCGCTTCACTCGGCGCCTAGCCGTGCTGCTGCTCGATGAGATGTTTCCGGCAACGATCCCGATATAGCCAATACTCATTAAGGCCAATAATCACTAAAGCCAATACTCATTGGAGCCAAGTGATAACGTTCTGAGGTGAAAAAATCTCTCCTCGCGAAATCATCAGTAGCTGCAGTTCTCGTGCTGTGCTTAATTCCAGTGCAAGCTCACGCTGCTGGCCCACAGCTACCTTCGTGCGGGAAATTTACGGTAAGTAAAAATCACATCATTGCTGGTCAAGAACTTCCTCAGGGAAGGTATCGAATACAAGCCTATGGAATTTCGTGCTCAAAAGTTCTCGGCAAAAATGGACTGTTTAAGAAGTTTCTCAAATTAAATGATCAAGATCCACTGCCGAAGCCTTGGAAATATATTTCAGGCGTTGCAGGAACTCCTAAGTTTTCAGCAGGTCCCGGAGTTGGATTTAGAGTTGACCTAATCTCATCTGTGGATACATCAGAGCCGACTTCTGCGTGGGCCGGAACCAAGCAACTTGGTTCAGCCAATCAAATAACCTTTGGTAACGCTGTTGCAACCGACAGCAGGGGCAATGTCTACGTCACAGGCTCTACAAAGGGCGGACTAGATGGTAATTCCTTGACCGGTATTTATGATTTCTACCTCACCAAATACAACAGCGATGGCGTGAAGCTCTACACCAAGCAACTGGGGGTGGCGAATAGCGATACCGTCGCAACCGCAGTTTCCACCGATGCCAACGACAATGTTTACATTTCAGGGTATACAACCGGTGGATTATTCGGCAATACCATGCAAACGGATAGTACCCACGAGGTCTTCATCACCAAATATGACAAAAATGGAGTCAAGCAATTCACGCGTCAGTTGGGTGTGGATGGTGAAAAAAAGGTCGGCATAGCGCTTGCGATTGATGCTAATGGCAACTTTTTCGTCGCTGGCTATACCACCGGTGCACTGGATGGATATTCCATGACAGGAACAGTTGATTCCTTTTTTAGCAAATACAACAGCGACGGGGTCAAGCAATTCACCCGTCTATTAGGCGTGGCTGATAAGGAAACACGAGGCTACGGTGTCGCAACCGATGCCAAGGGGAATGTCATCGTGGCAGGCTACACAGAGGGCTCACTTGACGGTAATACCCTGACCGGATCGAAGGATTTCTTTGTTGCCAAATATGACAACAATGGGGTCAAGCAATTCACCCGTCAATTAGGCACGGCTGGTGCAGCAACCGTCGGTACCGCTGTCACGACCGATGACTATGGGGATATCTTCACTGTTGGCTACACAGAGGGCTCACTTGATGGCAATACTCGGACAGGTACCAGAGATTCCTTTGTCACTAAATATGATCCCAGCGGGGTCAAGCAATTCACCCGCCAGATGGGCGCGGTTGGTGCGATAACTGCTGGAAACGAAGTAGCGACCGATTCAATCGGCGACGTCTTCATCGCAGGTTCCACCAACGGCGGGCTTGATGGTAATACTCTGACCGGTCTCCACGATTTCTTCGTCACCAAATACAGTCCCCGTGGGGTCAAGCGATTCACCCGTCAGATGGGTGTGGCTGGTCGAGAAACGTATGGCAACGGCGT
>CAITYI010000165.1 GCA_903896585.1 uncultured bacterium | reverse complement strand
CAGGTTGGCGCAAGTACCGCAGAATCATTGGCTCAAGAGAAAGTGGATGTATCTCAATCAGTCGCAGACCTTGAAGGTGAAGTAAATCGGCTCACAGAAAGTGAAGTCCTCATTGCCAGCTTGGAAGCTGAACTCAAGAACGGAACGGCGAATCTCCTGGCACTCAAGGAGAAGAATGCAGATGTCGTCAAGGAACTGGAGTTCTTTGACCAGCAGGTAACTGACATGACGTCTAAAATTTTTGCGGCAGTGGGCAATGAATCGAGTGTGACAGCCCAGCACGCAATCCTTCTTGAGCGGGCAGAGAAACTTTCTGTTTTTGGTGCGGCACATACCACCCTCAAAGAACGCGAACGCTCGCTCACAACTGAAGTGACAGATATTGGTGAACTCACTGCAAGATTTGAAAAACTCACTGAGACCCGGCAGGAGTTAATGACAAAAGTTAAATCACTCGCAGACTCCTTCGCCGTCGCCGAGTCCGCTGCTCAATCAATGGACACTCTGAAAGAAAGTTTTCAGAGACAAATGAAAAAGAATGAAAAGTTGGAGGCCGAACTCGGGCCATCTATTCGGTTGGCGGGAATTGTCACGGCCCAATCCCCGCAGAATGTGAAGAAACTTCCATTAGAGAGTTATGCACTTCAATTACGTTTCCATCATGTGTTGGAAGCTGCCAGCCACCACCTCGACAAAATGAGTTCCGGTCGACTGAGTTTTGCATTGGATCAGGAGTCACAATCAAATGCCCAAGCCGGCCTTGGCATTGACATTGTGGATTCATGGACTGGTGAGTCTCGACCACCAGCATCACTATCCGGGGGCGAAACATTTTATGCATCACTGTCGTTGGCACTGGGACTCGCTGATGTTGTGCACGCGGAAACGGGGGGAGTCAGTCTTGAAACACTTTTCGTTGATGAAGGCTTCGGGTCACTCGACCAAGAAACTCTGCAGGTTGTGCTTGATCAGTTGGAGAATTTGAAGTCAGGTGGCAGGGTGATTGGAGTGATTAGTCACGTGAGTGAAATGAAAGATCGATTCCCCGAACGCCTGATGGTGGAACCACAACCTGATGGAACCAGCGTGGTGGTGCAGGAAATTACTTCTTAATTGGTGCATCGCCTTTCACCTGTTCAGCGGGAAACCGTTTTTCCACGGCCTTGAATTTCTCATCGGTGACTTCACCGAGATCCAGACCGACAACATCGGCCACCCGGGCGAGGTAGAGCAAAATGTCTGCCAGTTCTTCGCCAACGCGCTGCTGAAGTTCAGGTTGTTGGGCCAGTGAGCTGGCTTGGTCAGCGGGGAGCCATTGGAATAGTTCCGCTAACTCACCCACTTCACCCACGAGGGCCAAAATGAGCGACTTGGGATCATGGAACTGCTCCCAGTCACGTTCCTGGGCGAAAATCCGCATGCGTTCTTGAATTCCCCTCAGGGAATCAATGTTTTCCGACTTATTCTCCGACTTATTCTTCAACTTATTCTTATTCTCCGACACGGGCTTAGTCTGCACTATTGACAGAATTGTGTATATGTATATACTAGTACAGCAATGTCTAGACAGGTACAGAACTTCCCTACTCTTCACAGTTCTGTCTGACGGAAAGGAGTCATCATGACTAATCCATTTCACAAGGCGCGCCGTAGCCAAGCCGGCACGGTTCTCGAGCGCCCAGATAAAGCCCATGCGGTCAATTCGGACTTCTGTTACAGCAAGTGCCGGTTTATTGTGACCTGCTCCTGTGGTGCCTCTCATGAAACTCGGTACATAGATGAAGCCCTCGAGTGGTCATCCATGCATCGGGAACTTGCCCCTCTGGCCGACACCGTGGCTGGGGCAAACACCCTCCATGACTAAATCCCCGAACCCCAAAAAGCAGCAAGCACTTACCGACATTGAAGTAGCAGCCAAGGAATGGCAGGCCGCCAAGAAAAAGGAACGAGCGCACCGCGAGTCCTTGGCTGCCCTTGTTCGGGAACATGTCGACACTGAACTGCTGTCCGAAAATAAGATCGCAACGGCAACAGGTATCCCCCGAATGACAATCCGAAAGATGCTCGGAAAGTCCTGACCCTGCTGAACAGGTTCAGACCATGCGTTAATTGGTCCGTTGCCTGATGTCTTTCCTCAATACAATCAGCAGGTAGTTATTGAGAGGAATGATATTTGTGTTGGAGCGAGAGAAGCTCAGCCACGAACTTGCCGCCGAACGTGAACTTCACCTGACAAGGACACCCCAATCCCGAGCACTTTTCGCTGCGGGTAATCACCTTTTGGGTCGGGTACCCATGACCTGGATGAATAAGTGGGCTGGCGGATATCCGTTGTACTTAAAGCAGGCACGTGGAAATCGGATTACCGATGTTGATGGAAACGAGTACATTGACTTTTCCCTGGGTGACACCGGCGCCATGGCGGGGCATTCGCCCGAACCAACAGTTCGTGCGGTGAATCAGCGAATTGGCGCTGAAGGTGGAATCACCACCATGATGCCTAGTGCTGATGCTGAGTGGGTTGCCGAAGAACTCACCCAACGATTTGGTTTGCCATTGTGGTCATTTAGTTTGACTGCCACAGATGCAAATCGATGGGCATTACGCATTGCTCGCCAAGTAACTGGGAAATCGAAAGTCCTTGCATTTTCCTACTGCTATCACGGAGCGGTTGATGAAACCCTCGTGCGCACGGGAGCAAACGGTGAGACAGATTTCCGTGAAGGGAATGTTGGCCCAGCGGTCCATGTATCAGAGACCACGCGGGTGGCTGAATTTAATGACCTGGTGTCCGTGGAAAACGCGTTGAAGCATGGAGATGTGGCGGTGGTGATCACCGAACCGGCGCTGACCAATATTGGAATTGTCTTGCCAGATCCAGGATTCCTTGACGGATTACGTGAACTATGCACGCAATATGGAGCACTGCTACTGATAGATGAAACACATACGATTTCCGCAGGTTGGGGAGGATGCACCAAGGCTTGGAACTTACAGCCCGACATCCTGGTGATTGGTAAGAGTATTGGTGGCGGGATTCCATCTGGGGCATACGGTGTAACTCAGGATCTTGCTGACCAAATTTTTGCCGCCAAAGATGCCGACCTTGAAGACGTTGGTGGGGTTGGCGGAACACTTGCGGGAAATGTTTTGTCCACCGCTGCAATGCGCGCAACAATGGGCGAAGTACTCACCCCGGCTGCCTTTGACCACATGATTGAACTCGCGACAGCATTTCGCGAGGGTGTGGAAAAAGTGTTGGCGGAAAAGCACATGCCGTGGAGCATTGCGCAACTTGGTGCGCGAGCTGAGTACCGATTCTGTTCGCCCGCACCAAAGAATGGCACTGAGTCGGCCGCGTCTTTTGATGCAGATATTGAAGAGTATTTACACCTGTATATGAGTAACCGCGGGGTGCTCATGACACCATTTCACAACATGGCGCTCATGTGCCCGGCAACAATCCGATCAGATGTAGACAGGCATACGGAGTTATTCGGTGAGGCTGTGGCGCGGATTACCCAATGACACCTAATACCCCGGATTGGCTGTCACTTCAAGGTAAGCGAGCGGTGGTAACCGGCGCTGGTTCCGCAACAGGTATCGGTTACGCGTGTGCTCAGGCACTCTTGGAGTTGGGAGCAGAAGTCGCGATTACTGCGACGGGTGAGCATATTCATGAGCGAGTAACCGCATTAAGTGGTTACGGAGTCGTCCGAGGTTATGCATGCGACTTGACCAGTATTGAATCCACCCAAGAAATGTTTAGCTCCATTGGTAGCGATCAAGGGGGCATTGACATTCTGATCAACAACGCTGGAATGGCAAGCGTCGGTACACCGGTCGGGGTGGAGTCAGGTTCACTTGGATCAATAGATGTGTTGGATTTCGACAGCGCCGTGCAACGCAACCTGATGACCGCGGTACACGCCACCCGCTGTGCATTGCCGTTTATGCTGGAGAACAGATGGGGGCGCGTTATTTCAATCGCCAGCGTGACCGGGCCACTCATGTCCATGCGAGGTGAAAGCGCCTATGCCACCGCGAAAGCCGCACTCGTTGGACTTACTCGCTCACTCGCTGTTGATTATGCCGGTCAGGGAATTACCGCGAACGCAATTGCACCAGGGTGGATTCACACGGGGTCGCAGACCGAGCATGAAGCTCGTGAAGGCAAGCTCGTTCCACTCATGAGGAGCGCGACAACCATGGAGGTTGCAGCGGTTGCAGTATTTTTGGCAACACCGGGTGCAAGTTATGTGACCGGTCAGTGCATTGCCGTCGATGGTGGAAACTCAGTCGCAGAAGAAAGAACACAGTAAAAGGCCGGTGGGGTTAGCCACCGGCCCTTTATGCACCGGCCATTTATGACTGGATTTAGCGGGTTAGAAGAACCGGTCCAAATGTGCGAATCTGTTTATTGCCGGGGACTGCCTTGCAGACTCCGTCCAGGGTGCACATTTGCTTGTACACCTTCTTGACTTTAAACAACTTGCGACCTTGTTCGGAGTACACGATTTGGTCGCGACCGTTCTTGCCAGCGAAGGTGCAGGTCACTTTGCGGGCGGTCTCCTTGCAACCGACGTAGGTGCTGCCAACAATCCAACTTTGCAGGGTGTTCATGGCAACCGCACCGGGTGCCTTGTCGTTGTATTGAATCCCCCACAGATCATTATTTGGTCCCCATTGGTACATGTACACCCGGGAAACCCCAAGTCGAATTGCATCTAGGTACGTGATCGCGGTCCAGTCAGCTGCTTGTGTTCCCTCAATATCCTGTTCGGGATTGCTCGGACCTGGTCCACCGAGGCCATAATTATTTTCGGTATCCCACAGGGGGTAATCGGGAGCGCCGGCGGCTTTGAGGAAACCAATCCAGGCATTCGCAAGATCCGCCCGATCATTGGTATCACCCAAGGATGCGGGGTAGGTGTGGGCGGCCCACACGTCAACCGGCCAATTACGCTGCTTGAGCTCTTGGAGGAATGCCGGATAAAACTTCTTGAACGGCCCACCCAGACGGGTGCCGGTACTGGGAGCAACAACGGTGGCACTTTGATCAATGCTTTTCACAATGCGATAGGTGCGCTCGGTCAACTCGGCCATCTGGGCTGGAGTACCGGTAAAGAAGGTGGTCAGATTTGCTTCGTTCCACGGTTGGTAATTATTTATTCTTCCTTTATACCGAGTGGCAACGGCGCGGACCCAGTCATCCCAGTCACTGAGATTGCGGGGCATACCGGATGCATCGGGTCGAGGTAGGGCGCCGGGGTTGCGTTGATCGGTGGCCCATGCGGGGGTACCGGAAAGCACCATCAGGATGTCATCCATCCCATTCTTCTCCGCATTGGCGACGGCATTATCCAGGGTGGTCCAGTTAAATACTCCCTTGGAAGTTTCGATATTTGCCCATGCCGTGTCGTTGTCCCACAGGCGGAGCGAACCGAATTTAATTGTCGGCCAGACTCCATTTTGTTCATCTTTTACATGGAGACCGAATAGGTCATCTTTAATAACCGAACCTTGAAGATTCTGAGTGGGTTTAGTCAACTTGGCTGCTTGCGCTGGGATCGCCATGGGGATAATCAGGGCGGCAGCAAGAACGGCAGTGAGTGTCGTGGCGAGTGATTTATGCATTTGGCTAGTCTGCCATGAAGCCGTTTCAGCGAGTCACTCAGTCCGAGAGATTTCTTAATCTAAGCGACTGATTGCCACCACGGTCGTGTCATCGCTATGCCAGCGCGGAGCAACCTCACGAATATGCGAAACGAGGCGGTGGACTATTTCTTCTGGCTGCCGACGCATTGGAGCATCCAGGGTGCGCAACATGCGCGCAATGGAAGCACTTTCCGCCTCAGATTCACCCGTTGTGAGGGCCTGCCCTTCAAGGAAGCCATCGGTCACGCCCAGCACGACATCGCCCGGGTCAAATGGATGACTCTGCACCTCCCAGGTTCCCCCAAGTGCGGAAATCAAGGGGCCGGTGATATCCAGATAGAAGTCATCTTTGTCGTGAGTAACCCCGATGGCGGCGGGATGTCCGGCATTGATCCACTCGATTGAATTTGTTGAAGTGTCGATGAGCATCAGAATTGCCGTCACAAAGTGTTCATCGGTGAGCGTTGATGCCGCTGCAAGTTTCACCGCTTGTTCTAATGACTCAGTTTCAGCGATGGCTGCTTTCATGATTGCTCGAACCCTTAGCGCAACAACATTAGAAGTTGGGCCGTGTCCGGAGACATCCGCGACAATGAGAGCAACTCGATGATCATCAAGTGGAACATAATCCCAGTAGTCACCTGCGAGCGAGCCTTCAGCATTGGACGCCAATCCTGCAATCGCAACGCCAGGGCAATGAATCCGAGAATCGACCTGCATTTCGGTTCGCACTGCGGCAACAAGCGGTGCATCCTGTTGGAGTCCCTTGCGCGCAGTCTCTGCATCGTCTATCTCGCTCACCAATTTGCGGCGGAGACCTTCGGCATCTTTTGCCAGCGTGATGAACTCTGGTGGGCCCAGTGGCTCAATGGGATGTGTGTGCGCGGGGTCTCGGGTGGCTAATTGCAAGTCTTTGCGGATGTCCATAAGTGGGTAAATCACCCATCTCTGGAAAAGAACAAAATAGGCAGTGAATCCGCCCAATAGAACGAGGCCACCGAATATCAGGAGAAACCCGAGAACTCGAGCTGAACCGGACACGTTATTTACGGTGGTTGCCCGCTGGTTTTCGATTTCAGTCTGCAAAGTATTAGTGGCAAGGATCATGGAGTCATAAGCGCTCGAGGCCCTAATTTTGTTGGTAATGCGCGCCGCTTTCGCACTTTTTCCGTCTGCCATGGCATCGAGTGCAGGTTGAGCATCAGCACTGACCCAGGCCCGCTGCGCCGCGGTTGAACTCTCCACGAGAGCCATGAGTGCTGGATCACTGTCGCCTAAAACGCCAATGAGGGAACTTTCCAATGATGAAGTTGTGGACAGCGAACTTTGGTAGCTAGCGAGCGCCTCGTCTGATCCAGTGAGAATGTAATCTGAAAGATCCCCCGAGACAGAGGTTTGAGCAAGAATGAGTGAATCGGCGAGTTGACTTGCAGGTAACAGGACGTTGTCAAGACGGGACTGAGAATTTGAAATGGAACTGAACTGAATGATCACAATAACGAATCCCAATAAAATGAGCGCGAACCCCGATCCCGAGGCAATGAGTACCCGCCTTCTCAAAGTCACCCCTTTAGGCTACTAAAGACGCAGGATGAATCAAGTGGGATGTGAGATTCAACAGAATCCCTCCTCATTTGCTAAATAATCTTTATGTTATGAGTAATCTCTCTTTCCTGAGTAATCTCTTTTTCCTGAGTAATCTATGTAAATGGCAAAGAACGCGGGAAAAAATCCGACTGATTTTCCAAAGCGGATCTACGAAGCAGAATTATTTCGGCTTCAAGCCGAACTGGTGAACTTTCAGGAGTGGGTCCGACTTGAGGGTAAGCGGGTTGTCATTTTATTTGAAGGACGAGACGCTGCCGGTAAAGGTTCAACAATCAAACGGTTCACCCAGTACTTGAATCCAAGGCAGGCCACCATTGTTGCGCTGCCTGCACCTACCGAGCGCGAACGTACTGAGTGGTACTACCAGCGCTATGTTCACCACCTCCCGCCCGCCGGTGAAATGCGTTTTTTTGATCGGTCGTGGTACAACCGTGCGGGTGTTGAAAAAGTGATGGGGTTTTGCACCCCCGAGGAATATCGGCGTTTTCTTCACCAGACTCCAATTTTTGAAAGACTTCTTATTGAAGACGGAATTATTTTGCGCAAGTATTGGTTCAGTATTAGTGATGCTGAACAGGAGCGTCGATTCAAGTCGCGCCTAGATGACCCCATGCGCAGATGGAAATTTTCTCCGATGGATGTCGAATCCATCAATCGTTGGGAGGATTATTCGAGAGCGAAAGATGAAATGCTTGTTCATACCGATACCCCCGAATCTCCGTGGTACATCGTGGAAGCGGACTGTAAACGCAGGGCGCGGTTAAATTCTATTCATCATTTTTTGTCTTCGGTTGACTATTACAGCGCTGAGCCACCACTGTTGACCATTCCTCAGCGCCCCAAAGCCATTGGGTATGAACGACCTCCGCGGAATTTGAATAGTTATGTTCCGGAATACGCAGAATCCCTGCTGCCAATAAATGGTTTATAGAGGTTCTTGAATCAATTGTTTCGTTCGTCGCTCACCTGAAACAACGAGAACAACACCGCCGACCACAATTGTGAGGCCAAGAATTACATCTGTTGTAATCGGTTCACTCAGAATGAAGTACCCAAGAATCACTGCGATAACCGGGTTGACGTATGCGTAGGTGGAGACCAATGACATGGGTGCGTTACCAATGAGCCAGACATATGCTGAGTAAGCGACCGCTGAAGCAATAACCAAAAATCCCCACCCAGCCCACGATGCGGCTGTGTACTCCGACATGTTCCATCTTTCGCCGAAAATGAATCCAATGACGGTCAACACCACTGATGCCGTGAGCATTTCAATCACTGTGGTGACGAGGGCATCTTTGGGTTGTTCGTAGCGGGTAGACCGCCAGGAAAAAAACGCCCAGCAGAAACTCCCGAAGGCAATTGCAAGTGACCAGAGAGCAACTTGGGATGCACTGGCACCTCCGACTGGTTTGGTTCCTCCGGGAAGCAGCATTAACCCAAGACCGAGTAGTCCAATGCCCACACCCATTAATGTCAGTCTGGAGGGTCGATCACCCGCTTTTAATCTGAACAGAATGATCCAGAGAGGCATCACCGAAACAATCAGGGCCGCAATACTGGAAGGTACATATCTTTGGGCAAGGGACACACTGCCAATCCCGACAGACAGAATGAAGACACCCATAAATGCGGCGCCACGGAACTGAGCTCCGGTTACCCGAAAAACACCTGGTCCGCGAATCAGCAGCACGACAACGGCAAGTACGGCGGTGGCGGCAAGGAATCTCGTGCCGGCTCCCATTAATGGGGGCATGGACTGCACCACCAAGGCAATACCCATATAGGTGGAGCCCCACACAATCCAAAGCGTGATCAGCGGGGTGAGGATCCGAGACATGGGCGCTTCGGTAACGCCGCGAACGTCCATTACCGAGTCCGAGGCCATGAGGTGACCTTAGTCCCTGAAAGAGGTGCCATTTTCTGGGATCCGCGCCGACAAGGTGCCACAAAGATTGTGGACATGGATGTATTGGATCTTGCGCGCTGGCAATTCGGAATCACCACGGTCTACCACTTCTTCTTTGTACCCATCACCCTTGGCTTGGTCTGGTTTGTGGCCGGCTTCCAAACCGCTTGGTACATAACAGGTAAAGAGAAGTACCTCAAGCTCACCAAGTTCTTTGGAAAGTTGTTTCTGATCAACTTTGCCATGGGTGTGGTGACCGGAATTGTGCAGGAGTTCCAGTTCGGCATGAACTGGTCCGAGTATTCCCGATTCGTGGGGGACGTCTTTGGAGCACCGCTGGCCATGGAGGGCTTGTTGGCGTTCTTCCTGGAGTCGACATTCCTCGGATTGTGGATTTTCGGTTGGGATCGACTGCCTAAAAAGCTCCACCTGGCAACTATTTGGGCTGCTGCCGTGGGAACCCTACTTTCGGCCTACTTCATTTTGGCAGCCAACTCTTGGATGCAACACCCGGTTGGGTACGACATTGATCCCGAGACCGGTCGTGCAGTTCTGAACAGTATTAGCGCTGTGTTATTCCAAAACACTGCGGTCATGGCATTTCTGCACACCATGACGGCCAGCTTCCTCATTGCGGGAACAGGCGTTGCGGTCGTGGGTGCGTGGTTCATGACCAAGAATCGCAATGTCGATGTGTTCCGTTCAGCGGTCAAAGCCGGTGCGGTGGTCACACTGCTTGCGGCTGTGGGCGTGAGCATCACGGGTGACATGTTTTCCAAGATCATGGTCGAGCAACAGCCCATGAAAATGGCGGCTGCGGAAGGGCTCTTTGAAACCACAACCAATACACCCTTCTCCATTTTGACAATCGGAGATATATCTGGAGATACGGCAACACCCATCATTGAGGTTCCAGGGCTGCTTTCCTTCCTGTCCACCGGTGACTTCAATGGAACCGTTCAGGGCATCAATAATTTGCAGGCCGCCTATCAAAGTCAATACGGTCCCGGCGACTTTGTCCCCTATGTTCCAGTCTCCTATTGGAGTTTCCGATTGATGATCGGATTGGGCATGCTTGGCGTCGCGTGGGCTCTGTGGGCCTTGTGGCGTTATCGCGGTGGCCGCAATCCGCAAAAAGGTGCCGTGTTCAAGTATTCGACGTACTTCGTGCTACTTGGCCCGCTACTAGCCGCATCTTTCGGTTGGATCTTCACTGAAATGGGGCGTCAGCCCTGGATTGTGTTTGGTGAACAGTTAACCGCCGATGCAGTTTCGCCGCTCACTACTGCAACGGAAGTATGGATCAGCCTGATTGGATTCACCCTCGTGTACGCGATTCTCGCCGTGATTGAAGTCGGGCTGCTGTTGAAGTACATCAAGGCAGGGCCACCCGAAGATGTCATTGCAGATCCTTATGACGACTCGCAAAAAACTGATGACCCACGACTGTACTTCGCGTACTGAGTTGAACTGAGAGGAATAAATCATGGATCTCGTGACCGTTTGGTTCATACTTATTGCGGTGTTGTGGATTGGCTACTTCATCCTTGACGGCTTCGACCTGGGTGTCGGGGTGCTTCTCCCCGTCATTGGTCGCGACGACCTTCGTCGTCGGGTCATGATCAACACCATTGGACCAGTGTGGGATGGCAACGAAGTGTGGCTTTTGGTAGCTGGCGGGGCAACATTTGCGGCATTCCCGCTGTGGTACGCCACCATGTTCAGTGGCTTTTACCTCGCGTTCTTCGTCTTACTTTTGGCATTAATCATGCGCGGTGTCGCATTTGAATACCGAGGCAAAAAAGACTCCGCCTCCTGGCGGTCGCGGTGGGATATTGCGATCTTTGTCGGGTCGGTTCTCCCAGCGTTCCTCTTTGGGGTGGCATTTGGCAATGTAATTGGCGGAACCGCAATCCAGCCACTCGAAGGAACGGATCCTGCAAATGCCGGTAACTTCAACTTTGTGGGTAACTTCTTTGACCTACTGAATCCGTTCAGCATTGCACTCGGAGTCATGACACTTCTGGTGTTCACCACCCATGGCGCCATCTTCCTCGCT
>CAITYI010000164.1 GCA_903896585.1 uncultured bacterium | reverse complement strand
GGAATCGCAGTCCTCGTATTTCGCCAGTATGCATATGGTTCCGGTGATTCCATGATTGCAACTGTTGTGATCTTCTATGTGGAGATCGTGTTCTTCACATTCTTATTGGGCGCTTCATTCGGTCAAAAAATCCTGGGCCTGCGAGTGGTGAACCTGCAGAGTGGTCGGTTAGCCGCTTGGCGCATTGCGGCGCGAACCCTATTAATCTTGTTAGTGATTCCCGCACTCGTGATTGATTCAGATGGACGAGGGCTACAAGATCGCCTGGTAGGTTCCCGAGTAGTTCGGGTGAATTAGCGCGGGCGACGAGCAGCCCGGGGGCTGGTGGGCATGGGCCCCTTAGGAATGGGTAGTGCATTTTGGGCATTGCCGAGGGCATCTAGCCGGCGACGCACTTCGGTGACTTCACCACCGCGCAAATTGCGGGGCAGCTTGCTGAGGGTTTTTTGAAGTTTCTTCAATGGGACTTGGTCTTCAGCTATGCCGACCTGAATTTCATAAATGGGAACATCACTCACCCAGCGGGCAGTCTTCTTGCGTTCATTGGTCAGCATTGAGGTCACTCTGCTCGCGGGGCCTTCGGACAGGAGGATCACCCCAGGCCTGCCGACAACCCGGGAAACCATGTCCTGATTCTTATTGATCGCAACAGCGGGCGTCACTGCCCATTTGTTTCCCCGGATTGATTGAATCACCGCTGAGGCAGCCCCGGGTTGGCCTTCAATCGATGCGTACGCGGCGGTCATGGCACGGCGACTAAACCAGAAGGTCGCAGCAAGGAGTCCAATTGGCAGGGCAATCAAAATTGCCGTAACGGGGTTGACCAGGAGCCAGATGGGAACGGCCACTATTGCCGCGGTGACCACAAATACGCCGAGAACTTCCGCCCATAGGTAGGGGAATGATTTCGCGGCCATGCGCCAGTTCTGCGCGATGGAGGAGAAACTCTGCCTTATTTTGCCTTTTGCCACGGTGTCAGCCTAGAGGAGTGAGTTCTAGAGGTGGGGGTATGGGTTCAGCACGAGGCGTTATTGCAGTCGGCTAGTGCAGTCCCACAACTTCAATGCGGTCTCCCACCCGAATCACGCCGGGGCGTTCAACCCAGCCGGTGATCCCACGTAGGTGGATGGCTGCCTTGGGAAATTTGTGGGGGAGGGTTCCATAGCGAGCCTGCACCATGCCACCTGCAATGGTGCAGGGATTATTCTCCCCACCCGTCATTATGGAAGCGCCGCTGGGGAACATCAGCCGAGTCATGAGTGGCAATGCGGTGAGATCAGGAAGGCCTTCGGTGCAGACATTGTCGGCGATGGTGCCGGGAAGGATCTCTTCTAGGTCGAGTCGCTGAGCGATCTGGTGAAGTTCAGCGCGATCCACAATGGAAATTTGCCGATAATTGCGGATTGTGGTGCCTCGCTTGAACGCATGCAACTCCCGCGAATTTGATTGCATGAACTCGCCGTGGTGACGATCGCCAGGTACTCCGCCCCAATCAAGGGTAATCAAGTCGGTGGGCTCGGGGAACTCCTGGCCAGCCGGCCACACATGCAGTGCGGTGATGATCGGGGTCATGAATCGCTATTCCCTCTCAGAGCTTTAGCTTGGGCATACAACCTTCCAGCGCGGTAACTTGAACGAACTAGTGGTCCACTCATGACCCCGGCGAAGCCAATCTCCATGGCCCGCTGCTCCCAGCGCACAAATTCTTCCGGAGGTGCCCAACGGGTCACCGGGTGGTGGAGTTTGGATGGCCGCAAGTATTGCGTGATGGTGATCAGGTCGCATCCGGCCTCGTGTAGGTCAACTAATGCCTGATCAATTTCGGATTCTTCTTCACCCATACCCAAAATCAGATTGCTCTTGGTGACCAAATCTGCATCCCGTGCCTGTGTGATCACATTTAAACTTCGTTCATAGGTGAAAGCAGGTCGGATCTGTTTGAAGATTCGAGGCACAGTTTCAACGTTGTGGGCTAATACTTCTGGTCGCGTATCGAAGACAACTTTGAGAAACTCAGGGTTCGCTGAGAAATCAGGAATCAAAACCTCGACACCCGTGCCGGGATTAAGTTCCTTTATCAGCCGGACTGTTTCGGCATAGAGCCACGAGCCTTCATCGGGGAGGTCATCGCGAGCCACCCCTGTCACAGTGGCGTAGCGCAGACCCATGGTCTTTACTGACTCGGCCACCCGTCGGGGTTCATCTCGATCTAAAGGACCCGGTTTTCCAGTATTGATTTGGCAGAAGTCACAACGCCGGGTGCACTGCTCGCCGCCGATGAGAAAAGTTGCCTCCCGGTCTTCCCAACATTCATAAATATTGGGGCAGCCGGCTTCTTGACACACGGTATGAAGTCCTTCACCTGCCACCAAGTTACGAATCTTGGTGTATTCGGGGCCGGTCTTCATGGTGGTTTTGATCCACGGTGGCTTGCGCTCAATCGGCACTTCAGCGTTGCGGGCCTCAATGCGAAGGAGTTTGCGACCCTCTGGACTCGTACCGGTATACACGGTGTCAGATGTCATGGCTGCCTCTTTCCGGCGAATTCGAGGATCAGTTCAGGTAATCGGGAGATAAGCGCAGGTAATACGTCGGTGACACTCACGGTGCGCCCCACTTCCTCGCTCAGGGTGGTGACCGTGGCGTCCTTGATTCCGCAAGGGACTATTGAATGGTACGCCTCGAGGGAGTTATTGCAGTTCAAGGCGAATCCATGCTGGGTCACACCTTGGGCAACTCGGATTCCAATAGCGGCGATCTTTCGAGCGGGAAGCGGTGACGTCACCCACACCCCGCTGCGCCCGTCAACTTGCTCCGTCTGTATTTCGAAGTCAGCGCATACATCGATCAACATGCCCTCGATTCGCCGCACATGTGCAACAACGTCGAAGGGATCGGTTAATCGCAGAATCGGATACCCCACGATCTGACCGGGGCCGTGCCACGTTATTTTCCCGCCACGATCCACATCGATAACCGGGGTTCCATCGATAGGGCGTTCGGTGGGGTCGGTTCGTTTCCCCGCTGTGTACACCGAATTGTGCTCGAGCAGTAACACCGTATTGGGTCGAGTTCCAGCTACCACCTCAGCATGAATGCTGCGCTGTAGATCCCATGCGGATTGGTAATCCACCTGGGTCCCCAATTCGATGACATCAAGCTCTGACATGATCGCGCCTCTCAAAAGGTGTGCCAGCATCTGGCAGTCTAAGTATTTGCCGGATCGCAGAGTCCGCCGACCGCCGACCACTCACCATGGCGCCTTGGATACTTGATGTTGCTCGATAGTCACCCGCGAGAAACACTCCACCGTGGCGAGCTGGTTTTTCGACTGTCAGCGGTGCAGGCATGGCCGGTAATGCGCGCGAAATTGGATAGTGACCAATAAGTTCCCATGACGAAGTATTCGTCTCGTACATTTTTGTCAGTGCTTCATTTAGGGGAAGGTCTCGTGGGTGAATGCCAAGTGCTGAGGTGGAGATCAATGTATGGCCGGGCGCATACTCTGGTGCGGCGTTAGTGAGGACCACGGAATTGATGATGGATGAGTTGGACAGTGCGCCCACACCACCCCCATTGACCACCAAAACTGGTCTGCCGTAGGTGAGTTCTGATTGCGGTGCAAGGTGATACCACGTGGTGACGGAGTTCCAAGATGCAGATTC
Organism: uncultured bacterium; assembly: GCA_903896585.1. Lineage (GTDB taxonomy): Bacteria > Actinomycetota > Actinomycetes > S36-B12 > S36-B12 > UBA4592. Next base: position 424 of record CAITYI010000164.1, on the reverse strand, counting down.
CACTCCAACCAATTCCTGGGCGGTCGTTGAATCGACGGCAATGATCACTGCCTGAGCCTGCCAATTCTGACCAGCCGCAGTTACGGAGTTTTCCGTTACTGCTGTGACCGGGGTGTTGAGGTGAATGACCCCGTCGGGCAGAGCATTTGCTAGTTGATCGGGAATAGCTTGCATTCCACGCGACGGAACAGAAGGTGTACCGCGAAGGAAACTCTTGAGTATGAGATCCAAGAAGCGAGAGGAGGTGCGCAATTCTGACTCAAGAAATACGCCGGCAAGAAACGGTTGAATGATTTCCTGGTAAAAATCACCGTTGACACCCGCCCGAGCGAGGGATTGTGCTGCGGATTGGTCTGGCTGCTCAGCAATTGTTCGTGCTGGTCGATTGCGCTGTGCGAGCGCGTAGCGGACAAATGCGAGTTTG
>CAITYI010000163.1 GCA_903896585.1 uncultured bacterium | reverse complement strand
GCATTGCCGAACTGGCCACTGATCCAGCGGTGCGGGGAATTGGCGAGACGGGCCTTGATTATTTTCGAACCGATGAATCCGGTCGGGAAGCACAGCACCGGTCATTTCGTTGGCATATTGATCTTGCCCGAAATCTGAATAAAACATTGGTGATTCACGACAGAGATTCCCACGACGATGTTCTGTCGGTACTTATTGATCAAGGCGCCCCGGAGAAAGTTGTATTTCATTGTTTTAGCGGAGATGCGACCATGGCGCGAGTGTGTGCGGCGAATGGCTGGTACATGTCTTTTGCGGGAGTGATTACCTTTAAGAATGCAGACTCACTTCGCGAGGCTCTAGATCAGGTGCCGGATCAATTATTGCTGGTCGAGACTGATGCACCGTATCTAGCTCCAACCCCGAATCGTGGCCGAGTCAATGCCAGTTATTTGATGCCGTACACGGTCCGCGCAATTGCTGAGCGTCGAGGAGTACCCGAATCAGAACTGTGCGCAATTCTTTCTGACAACGCGGTAAACGCATTTGGGAATTGGTGAGAAATCCGTGACAGCTGAATTGCTGGGCGCGACGGTTATTCGTCAACTGGCCAGCAAGCTGGGTATCACGCCGACAAAAAAATTGGGACAGAACTTTGTCATTGATCCGAATACGGTTCGTTATATTGTGGATCAGTCCCACATCACCGAAGCGGATATTGTTCTTGAAGTAGGGCCAGGCCTAGGCAGCCTCACCCTGGGTTTGCTGGCTCAGGCCAATAAAGTAATTGCGGTTGAGATCGATCCGCGCCTTTCGGGCGAACTTGCACACACCGTGCACCGTTTTGCACCGGAGCTCGCGGACCGGCTTACGGTAATTGAGGCAGACGCACTCAAGATAACTCCCGAACAGCTTGCGGGGGTTCAACCAACGTCCATTGTGGCGAACCTTCCGTACAACATTGCCGTTCCCGTGATCATCCACCTCTTGGAGAGTTTCCCCAGTGTTTCAAATGTCTTGGTCATGGTGCAAAAAGAAGTTGCAGATCGGATCTGTGCCGGCCCTGGATCTCGGACCTATGGAATCCCCAGTGTCAAAATCAAGTGGTTTGGTCAAGCTGAATCAGCAGGCAATATTGGCAAGAGTGTGTTTTGGCCCGCTCCGAATGTTGACTCGGGTTTGGTTCGAATAAAGGTGCAACCTCGGCAAGGGAATAGAACCAAAGTCTTTTCGATTGTGGACGCCTGTTTTGCCCACCGTAGAAAGACCCTTCGAGCAGGGTTATCCGAGTACGCGGGTTCAGCCGCGTTGGCTGAAGCCGCACTTCGAGATGCCGGCATTGATCCATCTGCTCGTGCTGAGACTTTGGATCTTCCACATTTTGTGGCCTTAAGTGACACTCTCGTGAAACATACCGGCTAGATTGCACATTCATGGTTGAGCGTTCGGTCACAGTCACGGTTCCTGCCAAGATCAACTTGCATCTTGGGGTGGGTCCGGTGCGCACCGATGGGTATCACGATCTTGCCACCGTATTTCACGCCGTGGATATATGTGACACGGTGACGGCCAGTGAGATGTCTGGTGCCGCCGGAGGCGTGAAAATCCAAGTGACGGGGGAAGGGGCCCAGTTCGTTCCCAGTGATTCGAGGAATCTCATGGCCGTTGCGGCAGAGTTATTGGCTCAACACCATGGAATTAGTCCTAATGTCACCATGCAGGTGCACAAGCGAATTCCGGTGGCTGGCGGGATGGCGGGTGGTTCAGCAGATGCAGCCGGGGCCCTGATCGCTTGCGACTCTCTCTGGCAAACACACACGCCGAAGGCCGAACTCGACCTACTGGCGGCTCAGTTGGGTTCTGATGTGCCATTTGCACTTCATGGTGGAACGGCAATGGGCACAGGTAGGGGAGAGATACTCACGCCGGTAATTTCAACGGGTGAGTTTCACTGGGTGATTGCATTCAACGACGGTGGGCTATCTACGCCCCGGGTGTATTCCGAGTGTGATCGATTGCGGGCACAATCCAAAAGTGAAGTCGCATTTCCAACCGCGATCCCAACCGCGATCCCAACCGTGCCTGAGGCTTTACTACAAGCATTGCGGGCAGGTGATCCGAAAAAGTTGGCTCCTGAGTTAAGCAATGATTTACAGATTCCAGCGATTTCCCTTAAGCCCTCACTACAGCGAGTTTTAGATACCGGTGTTGAGCTGGGCGCACTGGCTGGAATTGTTTCAGGCAGTGGTCCCACGTGCGTATTCCTGACCCGTGATGCCAACCATGCACTTGATGTTGCGGCGCGGTTATCCGGTGCCGGGGTTTGTCGAACCGTGCGTACCGCCGGTGGACCGGTGCCCGGTGCGCGAGTGACTCACTCAGGCTCAAATTGATTCAGTAGTTGGCGAAGTTGGTTGGCTAACTGGTGTTGGTCGCTCATGCTGATGCCGGCCAAAATAGCTGATTCGCTGCGAAGTAGGTCAGTGAATGCGCCATCGACAGCAGCGCGGCCTAGGTCGGTTAATTGAACCTGCATACCCCGGCGATCATGTTGGTCGGGAAAGCGAGTAACAAAACCTCTGTCAAGTAGTCGATCAACGCGCGTAGTCATGGTGCCACTCGTGACGTGGGTGCTATTGGCTAATGCACCGGGTGAGAGTGCAAAGGGGAAACCCACTCGACGAAGTGCAGCGAGTACATCAAACTCCCATGAATCCAGTTGGTGATTGCGAAATGCTTGTGCTCGAGCTACATCGAGGTGGCGTGCGACCCGAGATAGCCGCGAGAGAACTTCTAGCGGACTCACGTCAAGGTCGGGTCGTTGTTCGCGCCAAGCCGTGACGATTACGTCTACTTCGTCGGGTGGTTGTCCTGAATCAGACAATTTCATGTGGCGAGTTTAGTTCAAGAATCTTGAAGTCAAGAATCTTGAGAGTTCATGGCATTAGTTGAGTCGAGGTTTGGGTTCGAGGTGAGCCAGGCCATTCCAGGCCAGGTTGACCAGATGGGCCACCACTTCCTCTTTCTTGGGTTTGCGCACATCAAGCCACCATTGGCCGGTGAATGCGACCATGCCCACCAGCATTTGGGCATACATGGGCGCAACTTTGTCGTTGAGTCCATGTGACTTGAATTCGGCCGCGAGCACATGTTCCACTTGACTGGCAATGTCAACCATCAGGCTGGCGAATGAGCCCGTTTGTTGAGCAACGGGTGAGTCCCTGACCAATATCCGAAACCCTTGTGGATTGCTGTCAATGTAGTTAAACAATGCCATGCCAGCCTGCTCCACAAGTTGACGAGCGGAGCCTCCGGTGAGGGCATCAGTGATTGCATCAAGCAAGGCATTGGTCTCGCGATCAACAACCACCGCGTAAAGCCCTTCCTTGCCACCAAAGTGTTCATAGACCACCGGCTTGGATACATCCGCTTTTGCGGCGATTTCTTCAACCGTTACTGATTCAAAGCCTTTTTCGGAGAACAGTTTTCGCCCAACACTCAGTAGTTGTTCGCGTCGCTCTTGGCCGGTCATTCGGACTTTAGAGCCACTTGTTTTTCGAGCGGCAGGGGAAATCTCCACTTTCGGACTGGTCTTTAGTTCCACCACGGGTGCGAGCTTCTCCGTAGTTTCTTCACTGTCCATGAGTGGAATTTACTCGGCTTGGTAGCCGCGAATGCGGAATCGGTCTTCGGGGTTCTTTAATTTTTTGGCAAGACGCTGGGGTTTGGGCCACCGTACGTCGGTGATCAGTCCGGTCTTTTCCATGCCCTTAATCAAGCTTGCTGAAATATCCACTTGGCCTTTGAGCACCCCGTGACGGGCAGAGGTTGGGTCAACATGATGCAGGTTGTGCCATGACTCACCCATGGATGGAATAGCCAACCAGGCAACATTGCTGGACAAATCCCTGGATTCAAATGGCCGAGTACCGAAAACATGGCAGATACTGTTAATGGACCAGGTCACATGATGAACAAATGCAATGCGTATCAAGCCAGCCCAGAAAAATGCGGTCAGTGCACCCATCCATGACCAGGTGATGAGCCCGCCGAGGACGGCTGGCAGCAATAAACTGGTAACAACGAAAATATAAAAGTGCTTGGACATCCAGGCGAGGTCTTTGTCACGGGCAATATCCGGTGCGTATTTTTCAATGCCGGTGTTGTCACTCTCGAAAAGCCAGCCCACATGCGAGTAGAGCAGGCCTTTCGCAATTGCTTTGCGAGTGGTTCCAAAGCGCCAAGGTGAGTGCGGATCCCCTACTTCGTCAGAGAATTTGTGGTGCTTGCGGTGATCCGCGACCCACTGATC
>CAITYI010000162.1 GCA_903896585.1 uncultured bacterium | reverse complement strand
GCACCACTCGAGTTTCGTCGCGCATTGCGTGGCCACACCTGGAATTCCAGTGGATCAACGCTAGGGTCCATCAGTCGACTTTCCTCGGCAATCAATGCGTGCCGAGGCCCCGCCGGATGCGCTTGCATAGCGCTCAGACTAGTGCGAACTACATGCGTTCGGGTGCGCTGACTCCTAGGAGATCCAGTCCATTCGCGATCGTCTGGGCGGTTGCGGCGCACACCCACAGCCTGGCGAGGTGAGTCGGCTCTAAGGATTCATCGGACCTCGGCAATACCCGACAGCCGTCGTAGAAGCGGTGATACGAAGTTGCGACCTCTTCCAGGTAGCGAGCAATGCGGTGGGGCTCGCGTAATTCAGCTGAGGTGGCAACCACTCCTGGAAATTGTTCAATAATCCCCAAGAGATCATTCTCCTGGCTCTGCGTCAGGAGCTGAGGCTGAAATTCCGCAGCACGCCAATCAATGGATAGGTCCTGTGCGTTGCGCAAAACGGAAATGATCCGAGCGTGTGCGTACTGCACATAAAACACCGGATTGTCATTTGCTTTTCGGGCAATGTCGATGAGATCCAATGTCAACGGGGTGTCAACGGGGTAGCGCGCCAGCGTGTACCGGGCTGCGTCAACACCGACTTCTTCGACGAGTTCTTCTAAAGTGACAATGGTTCCCGCCCGCTTGGAAAGTTTGACTTCTTCTCCTCCGCGGGTGATTTTAACCATTTGTCCGATCAGTACTTCGATATTTACATCGGGGTTGTCACCAGCACAACCGGCAACCGCACGCAGTCGATTGACATAGCCGTGATGATCCGCGCCCAGCAGGTAAATGTTTGTGTCAAAGCCGCGGAATCTTTTGTCGAGGTAGTAAGCCGTGTCAGCGGCAAAGTAGGTGTACTCACCATTTGCCTTGATGAGAACCCGATCCTTGTCGTCACCGAAGGTAGTTGTTCTTAACCACAGAGCTCCATCGGATTCATAAAGGTGCCCCTGTTCGCGCAGTTGCTGAAAAGCTCGCTCTACTGCTCCGGTCTCATACAACTTTCGCTCGGAGTACCACACGTCAAAATATGTTCGAAAGGTATGAAGTACGTCTTTTTGCTGTTGCAGTTGAAGTGCGTAAGCCGCTTCCCGGAAAGCCTCCAATTGTTCTTGCTCCCCCAGCGCATGAAACTCTGGGTGTTCGCGATTAATGCGCGCAGCCAAGTCCAGAATGTATGAACCGTGATAGCCATCTTCGGGAACCGGATTGCCATGGGATGCCGCCATGACGGATGCCCCGAATTTGTCCATCTGGATTCCACGATCATTGATGTAAAACTCAGTCGTTACATCGGCACCCGCGGCAGCCAAAACTCTGGCGAGCGCATCGCCCACCGCGGCCCACCGCGTGTGCCCCAGGTGCAATGGACCGGTTGGATTTGCGGAAATGAATTCCACATTGAATGAACGACCAGACAGTGCATTGGAGCGGCCATAGGAAGCGCCCGCTGACACGATCTCCCGGGCAATGTTGCCCTGCGATTCCGCTGATAACCGGATATTGATAAATCCGGGTCCAGCGACTTCTGCTGAAGTTATTTCCGGAGTTTCCGCTAATCGCTCAGCAATGAGAGTGGCCAATTCCCGAGGGTTCATTCCGGCGACCTTGGCCGCGACTAGGGCAATATTGGTGGAGTAATCCCCATGATCCCGTGACTTGGGTCGCTCCAAGACAACGTCAACCTGCTCCGGAAGTACCCCCTGTTCAACCAATTGCCCCACGATCCTTTGGACTTGGGTTCGGGTATCTTCAAGGGCCACGCCGAAAGAGTAGTGGGCGAGAACCAAATCCAGATGAGCCTCACCCTGAACCTCCCTGCCCCGGACATGGCAGGGCACGCTATGCTCTCGGCAGGCAAGGCCACATCAGCACCACCGTTCGACAGAGTTACTTTGGAAGTTACTGAGCACAACTTGGGATTTCTCAAGCAGCACTATTGTTTCTGAGCACGAGCACAGATTCTCGGGACGAAGGTTTGAACGGCTCTGCCACGTGTCGGGCAACCGTCTGACACGAACTTCGTGCAAGGAGAACGTGCATTATGGCTTCAGGAACCGTGAAGTGGTTCAACTCAGAAAAGGGCTATGGATTCATTGCCCAAGCTGATGGTGGACCCGACGTATTTGTCCATTACTCGGCCATTGAGTCGGACGGTTACCGTTCACTCGAAGAGAACCAAGCAGTAGAATTTGAGATCACTCAGGGACCGAAGGGTCCTCAGGCTGACAAGGTTCGCCCCGCTTAATTTCTCGACTTAACCGCGAGGGCCGTGCTAATTGCACGGCCCTCACGCTTTTTTTGACCGACCCCTAAATTGCCCGACTCACGATCGCCATGTTTCGATCAATGATCTACGGTGGAGACATGGCCAACGACGACATCGAAAAACTGCTCCGAGAAATTAACGAAACCAATGCACCCGGTCAGTCTGCAGCACCGGTCTCCACTAATAAAATTACCGTCAAAAAATCTGATTCGCCCTCAAGTAGCGGAAGATTGCCCTTCGCCGTCGCAAGTGGCGTTGTCGTGGGGGGCTCTGGAGCAATTTTCGGGTTGCTCTTCCCTTTCTTCACAATCATCCAAACCGGTCTCACGGCAGCCGTTGCCGCATTCGTGACTGCACTTATTGCTGGACCACCTCGATGGTTTTCCAGCTAAATACTTAATATTTGGTCGGTGGGCGAGGCAGGTCAGCAGCAGCGTGAATTTGCGCTTGAACAAGTGACCCAATGAAGAAGCCCATGAACACCAAGAATGTCCAAATAAGAATTGCAATGGGGGCCCCGAATACCACCAGGGCTGAACCTACGGTTGAAGACAAATTCGCATACAAGCCGAAAACTCCAACCGATGCCACAATCCAAACGGTTGCAATCACGAGCCCCGGGGAGCGCCACGTGATTTTTCCCGTTCCGCGGGCAGCCCTGGCTAAAATAATCCACACGAATAGGTAGACAAACACGATCGGCAACAACCATTGGGTGTAGCCCAGAATTGACCTCACCGTCGTTGCCGCACCCAGTTCTTGAAGGAATTGTGGAACTATCGTGAGAAATAGCAGCGAACCCACAATTGTGACGATCCCCAAGAGCGCAATGAGAGCTGACCAACCTCGCATGACCAGACCTAGTGAAATCCTGTTACGACTGAAGATTTGATCCTCAACATTGCGAACTCCGTAGACAACCTTCTGAGCGACGTAGATCGCCAGGATTAAACTTGAAATCGTGGCAATTGTCACCGCACCGGTTGATGACTTTGCCGCCAAATCCGTCAAAGCACTCACCGCGGGGTCAAAAACTCTTATTGAATCTGAATTGTCTGCACTCAATGCCGCCCAAGCACGCATCACCCGTTGTGGATCGACAAAAAGTCCAGCGATTGCTCCGATCGCAATGGCCATGGGTGCAAGAGCGAGCATCACGTAATACGCCATTCCACCTGAAACCAGGGAGATATTCAAAGATCCATAGCGTTGAGCGATAGGGCCGACGAAATTTCTCAATGGTTCAAGGCGCCGCTGCAATTCAGGGCTGAGGGAGAAACGCACCCTTCTATCCTCTCGTATTGGACGCTGCTAGCCTTGCCGTCCCCTGCCTCCGTAGCTCAGGGGATAGAGCGCCGGTTTCCGGTACCGAAGGTCGCAGGTTCGAATCCTGCCGGGGGCACAATGCAAAATAGTGTTGTACTCACGCAACCAGTTCGTTACGCACGAACGGGTAATTCCCTGTACCCCTACATCGTTGCGGCCTTCGTGGGTATTCTCCTAATTTCGAATATTGGTGCGACCAAACTCATTGAATTCGGTCCGTTCATCACAGATGGTGGTGTTTTCCTCTTCCCGCTGACTTACATTATTGGCGACATTTTGAGTGAGGTGTACGGACTCAAGGCTGCCCGCCGGGCGATTTACACGGGATTCGTCATGTCTATATTGGCGGCGTTCACTTTCTATCTTGTTCAAATCTCACCACCTGCCGATGCTTATGAATTTCAAAGTTCATTTGAGTCAGTTCTCGGATTTGTTCCTCGGATTGTTCTTGCCAGTCTCGCCGGCTACTTGGTCGGTCAACTTCTCAACGCTTATGTCTTGGTGAAAATCAAGCAAAAAACAAAAGAGCGTTACCTTTGGGCCAGGCTTATTGGCTCAACGGCCGTCGGTGAGTTAGCAGACACGATTGTTTTTTGCACCATAGCTTTTTATGGAATCATCACCGGCGCAGAATTTCTCAACTACGTGATTATTGGCTACCTGTATAAAACTCTTCTAGAGGTTGTACTTCTACCCGTGACCTATCCCGTTATCCGGGCAATCAAGCACCGCGAACCAACCTACTTCGAATAAATCCCGTGGGTAAACTTGCCAATCCATTCTTCTTTGAATTCATAAAAGTTCCCTGCCTTGATGGAATCTCGTATTTGATCCACCAAATTCACGGTGAAATACAAATTGTGAATCGTTGCCAAAGTCGGGAAAATTAATTCTTTTGCTTTGTAAGCGTGGTGTAAATATGCCTGGGTGTAATTCAGGCAGGTATAACAACCGCAATCAGGATCAACCGGGTTGTAATTCCCTCGGCTGCCCGAGTTTG
>CAITYI010000161.1 GCA_903896585.1 uncultured bacterium | reverse complement strand
GTTCGTTATGACATGGCCTACGGTGGAAACTTCTATGCAATTGTTGAACTCGCCGACATTGGAGTGGAATTCGGGATTGACCATAAAGATCAACTGCTGGAAGCCGGGCTGGCAATCATGAATGCCGTCAATGCGCAGCAACCGCCGGTCCACCCAGAAAACCCGGCAATCGACCATGTGCATCACGTTCAGCTCGTGGCACCGGGAAGTACTTCGAGCTATTCGCGTCACGCCATGGCAATTTACCCCGGTTGGTTTGATCGGTCGCCCTGCGGAACAGGAACGAGCGCTCGGGTTGCGCAACTCACGGCCCGCGGACAACTCGCCCTGGGCGACACCCTGAAAAATGAATCATTGATTGGCACACACTTCCTCGGCCGCGTCAAAGAAACAACCACGGTTGCTGGAATTCCGGCGATTATTCCTGAAATCACCGGGCGGGCGTGGATCACCGGGACATCGGTACACATGCTGGCACCGGACGATCCCTTCCCCGAAGGTTTTCTACTGTAATGGCCAAGGGCGATACCGAAGCGCGTGACAATCCGGGAATACCCAAACCCGATCGCCTCGACCCGGCACACCCCCATTACTTCGCGATCATGTCGGCCCACGCATCAGCGTGTGCCACGGGTCAGGCGGGATACCTTGATCCCTTTACCGGATTATTCGCCATGACCAGTGACCATCATCTTGACCGCGGGTTTTGCTGTGGCCGAGGCTGCCGCCACTGTCCCTATATCTAGGATCCGGTCCCGATTTCCCACGGTCATCCGGCCATGGCCTACCGTGTCTGAGTGAGATCTCTCCTGTGGACCCCGGCACTCGGCCTCGCCCTGGTTGCCACCTTGCTCCCAGCGACAAGTTTGCACGTGTCAACGTCACATGCGGCACCGGCACCGAAAGCCGTGGGCTCGTGGTCCATGGTTCCGCAGAGTAAAGACGCCAACGGCGACGGATTTATCGATGGCGATGGTGGCGTCCCATCTTCAGGTGCCCGCTCGGCCCAGCCTTCAGCCAATTTCGTTGGCGCCGGCAACTTCATTGCCCAACCGAATGAACGCTTAATCGATGGATCACTTTCGTGGTACCTCGATGACACCGGATTTCCTGTTTTGCTCAATGCCTGCAAGTCAGTCGGAGATACCTATACGTGGACCGTCCAACGTGGGGGTGCAGTGGTTGCCACTACACCGGTCAAGAAACTCACGAAAAAAACCTGTCGTCAAACCATTTCATTACCCGAGGGCTTACACAGCCTCAAACTCACGGTGCGCAAGGGCTCCGCCACAAAACGCGTATCCATGGTCGCGAATGTTTCCAACATATTGATGGTAGTTATGGGTGACTCCTATGCATCGGGTGAAGGGAACCCACGCAATGTGAATGCATGGCTCAGAAATACATCTGCTCGTTTTGATCCTTACTGGGACAACGACCAATGCAATCGGAGTGTTCATGGAGCACCAGCACAGGCCGCATTACAGTTAGAAGAGGCGTCCGCGAAAACATCGGTAACTCTGGTAGATGTTTCTTGTTCAGGGGCAACTGTTGATCGAGGAATATTAGGTGATCAGTACTCGAATACTCCAACGCAAATCGAGCAAGTTAGCGGCCTGATTGGTAATCGGAGTATCGATATCCTGTCGCTCACCATTGGGGGCAATGACGTTGGCTTCGGCTCCATTTTGACCACCTGCGCACTTACCAGCAACTGCCCACTAGCCAAGGCCACATCAAAGCCGCTCTCCAGCTACCCCACCGTCCAAGGTGGGGTGCAGTCCGAGACCGCAAAATTGGCGGGTGCCTACTCCCGATTTAATAACTGCCTCGCCGGTGTTCCCTGCCAGTCCGCCACCGGTGACACAATCCAAGGCCTACAAATCTCCCCGGGTGGAAAAGTGTTCACCTCCTCCTACCCGGATATCACTCGGTCAGCAACTGGTTCCATCTGTAGTTACCTCACAATTTCGCGCGATGATTTTCAATGGGCTCGCGACACTATTTTGAACCCCTCTCCGTCAAATCCCTTTCCCTACACGACCACGCGCAGCCAGACAGTCAACCTCGACAATGCCGCCGGTTCACTCAATGGCCAAATCAATGCAACAACTTCTCTGGGCTGGCAACCGGTCATGGGTATTTGGGGCGCATCCGGAGACTCCACCACGGGTCACGGAGTCTGCGCCGGAACAAATGCATGGGTATTTGGCTTGACCGGCTTCACCGGTTTCACCAGCGGTTCATTCCACCCCAATCCATCGGGCCTGGAAAGCATGGCAAAAGAGATTTTCACCCAGATCAAAGCCACCGGATTCTGAGTTCGTTGACAGGTGGGCCATGAGGTGCCACCAGGATCCAGCACTCCGCCAATATTCCGTCTCTCAGAAGGCATCCCGTTCAGGAAACGACAACGCGCCTCACCTCGGGTCAACGCGGACCTGGGCCTCCGGCTCGTGTCGAGGTGACGACCATGAAGGGCACCCGGCGCGGTTAGCTGCCTACCCGGGGCTGGGACTCGAGCAGGGCCGTCAGCGCGGTCGTCTTCTCGGCTGTCCATCCGGGCGGGTTGGTGATCGCTACCCAGGACTCGGTGTTGGCCTTCTTGGAGTACAAGTGCCCGAACCCCTCGGGAACGGAGTTGGAGCCGGGCAGGTCGAAGGCAACCTGCACCATGCTCACCAGCGGAAACCAGCCCATCCGCTCCGAGACGTCCGGCGGGCGCCGTCCATCCTGCAGCCAGTCCGGGCGCTCCCAGGCGAGGGAAGGGCTGAAATTGACCACGGGATCGGAGCCGTACTGCAGGTAGACGATCCGCGTCGGGCCCCACGGACCGGGGGTGTCCGCGAAGCCCTCCTCGGAGGTGAATCGCACCGTGCTTCCGGCTCGGTAGATGGGCAGCCACTCCGGCGAGCCGGGATCACGACTCGTGACGATCATGGTGTTCAGGTCGCTCACGAAAGGTGGGCCGGACATGAGCGCACCATCGATGGGCTGGTTGATCGCGTTGATCGAGTTCAGCACGCTCTCGACGCCGTAAGACCCGAGCGACAATCCATACAAATACAACTTCGGGCGCGAACCCTCGGGCAAAGTCGACCAGTATTGGTGGATTGTGTCGAACACGGCAAGTGACGTCTCACCTACGGCCCGCTGTTCGGAGATCAGCGAGATAACGCTCGGCAGGTAGGAGTACTGCACGCCGGCGATCGCGTCGTCACCGTTGAAGATGTAGTCGATGGGGTCCACCCCATTGGGGTCGAGCGAGCCGGTGCCGGTCGTGGTCGCGAGGACGAGGGCCTCGCGCTCGAACGCTCCCGCGCGCTTGAGCTCAGCGAGCAGGAGGTCAGCGCGACCCTGCGGAGTGTCGGCGGACTCCAATCCGACGTACGCACGGATCGGCTCCATCGCCCCACCACCGCTGAACTCGTTGATCTGGGCGACCGACGGACCCGACGCGACGAAAGATCGACCCTGACGTCCGAGATCGTCCCACTTCACCAGCGATGCGGGGCTGCCCGATCGTTCGGCTGCCTGAGGCTGCTCGATGCCCGCGGCCGTGGATTCGTCAGTAGTGGAGAAGCCGGAGTTTAAGACGGAAAGTAACCCGTTGAACAGCAGGCCCGTGATCATCAGCCAGAACAGCAAGAGAAGCCCCGCGCCGCCGAGGACGACAGCCAGGCGGTGAGGCAGCTTGCGACCGAGCCAGCCGAATACCGTCCTGAAGAGCAGGCGCAGCGAGCGCGCGACAATCAACAGCAGCACCGCGGTGAGGAGGGCGACGCCGATGATGACGGGCCACACGGTCCACGACACCTGCGGTATACCGAACAACGCGCGGATCTCGTTCTGCCAGCCCACTTGGCGCCAGGCAGCGAACAAGGCAAGTCCGACGACCAGCGCGATCAGAAAGTCCAGCACGATGGTGCGGGTCCGTCCCGTGAGCTTAGGAATGCCGAGGTAGTCCCACAGTGACTGGCTGCCCGCGCCGATGCCGTAGCCGATCATCAGCGTCACACCGGATATGACGCCCTGGGCGTACCCCGCCCGCGGCAGCAGTGACGGCAGCAGCGAAAGCGCAAAAAAGAACGCGGCAACGGCCAGACCGGTGCTCGAGAAGACGGGCTGGAACACGCGCGGGCGCGACGAGGCGGCCGATAACGTGGGGGCGACCGGTTCCGGCGTGACGTCGTCGTCGACGTCGACGTTGATGCTCACGTCACTGCCTCCTTTTCCGACCAGCAACGCCGGCTGGTGGTACCCCGAGTGTATTCACCTGATCCTTGACACTCCTGGATGGATCATGTCTTTCTTATCGCACCTTCTGCGTGATCCGCGGCTGCTACTCCTACGCCAGGGCTCCCGGGCGCGCTCGCCGCATCTCCTGCACCACCGCCTCTAGCGATGTCGGCATCTTATGCGCGCACCCCTTCGGGCGATGCGATCGGTCGGCAAGCGCCGCAAGGCCAACCCGCTCATACCTGGTCAGCCACGCGTGAACGGTTTGAGGCGACACCGCCTGATACCTCTGCTCCATGACACTCAGCTCCACCAACATGAGTGGAGTGTCAAGCATCAGCCGAAACCACACGCCGGTTGGTGGGGCGGATGGGGCTCGAGCCCACGACCTGACGAATTCTGAGTTCGCCCTTGGTGCTAATCTTCATCAGTTCGGAAGCACGCACCGCTAGCTCAATTGGCAGAGCAGCTGACTCTTAATCAGCGGGTTGTAGGTTCAAGTCCTACGCGGTGTACAAGATCCTCCCTCGGGACATTGCTAACCCCTTCCCTGTCTACTCCTTCGGGCCTAATTGGCTCCTCCAGAAGTTGCATCCGTGCCCAAGTCCATGAGAAAGCAGTATGACGAAGAGAGCGGGTCGAATGCGGTTTTGAATTGCACTCCAGTGAGGGAATTGATCAGTTTTCTTGATGTCCTCTATTTCATTGGCGTCTTCTAAGGGCGTTTCGCGTTTCGAGCGGCATCGGTGTCACCCTGAGGCGCCCAGCATCAACTTGACGTATTTGAGATGAACTGTATGGACTACCGGCTACTAACCGAAATCGAATCTCGCTGCCGATTGCGGCGTTTCGCTGTCATAATCCACCAGCCTGCCAGCACCCCGATACCCAGCAGAACTAGGAATAGCAGCAACCACTGACCCCCTAGGGCAGTTGTCAGCGTGACTGTCTCCGTGGGTGATCCACTGGCACTCAGACCGGTAGCTCCACCAAGCCCGTCAATATGACGAGGGTTCAGGACATCTACTCCCACGACAACGGTGAACAATTCACCACCAGATGTCACACCGTCCAGTTTGATGGTGTGTGGCCCTGCCGGAACCGATGCCGGCACGACCAACTCCGCCGAGAAAACTCCCTTAGCATCGGTTGTGACAACACCCAATTTGGTCGGTTCGGAAAAGATTGTTACGTCCACCAAACTGTTTGGAGCAAGACCTTCTCCCTGCAGCGCAACAACTCCTTCGCGCAAAACCCGAATTCGCGAATCTCCAGAAGCAGTTGCCTGCGCGATGGCAGTTGGCACGTACGACTCAACGACCAAGTCAATCTCTCCTGGTATTTGCAGGACAACTTGGGTGGAGGTGCTGGATAGCGTCTGCACAACGACTTCCTGGCCCCCAATC
>CAITYI010000160.1 GCA_903896585.1 uncultured bacterium | reverse complement strand
TCTGGCGTGTCTGGGGAGCTTGCACACACAACAACATTGATTCCTGAATCAAATTTTCGAGCGGCCTGCAAAAGGTGTGGCAAGCCTTTTTGCCGAGTAATTCGACCGACGAAAAGAACATAGGGTTGAGCTGGATCGATGTTGTAAGTGTCCAATGCCGCAAAACTTGGGTCTGGTCGGTAGATGTCTGTATCGATTCCGTTGTGAATAACGTGAACTGACTCTGGGTCAAGACTTGGATAACTTGAGAGAATATCTGCCTTCATACCGGCTGAAACTGCAATTATTCCGGCGGCTGATTCAAAAGCTGACTTCTCGATCCCCAGTGAAATTTGATAACCACCACCGAGTTGTTCGGCTTTCCAAGGACGCAGAGGCTCAAGGGAATGCGCGGTGACCACGTGTGGAATGTCGAGGAGCTGAGCGGCCGTTTGGCCCGCAAAGTTTGTGTACCAGGTATGCGAGTGGACAATATCGGGGACATCAGTCGAGAGTTCTTTCACCATCGCAAGGTTTAAGCCCATGGTGGCCAAGGCCAGGTTTGCCGTACTGAGGAATTCGGGGGTTGTGAAAGCCTTAGCATCAATAAATGACTCACCAAATGCCAAAACTTCCACGGAAATATGGTGGCGAAGTGCAGGCACGAGGTATTGAACATGAACGCCGGCCCCACCATAAATCTCAGGTGGCCATTCACGCGTCAGAATTGCAGCTCGCACGACAGCAGCCTAGAGCCAAGGGAAGTTCCCGAGAGGTATGCACCTCTGCGAGTGAGCGGTAGGCTGTCGATATGTCAGGGGAGCCCAGGGTGCTGGCCATGGTCCTCGCGGGCGGTGAAGGCAAGAGACTCATGCCGCTCACGGCTGATCGAGCAAAACCGGCAGTTCCTTTTGGTGGTTCCTATCGGTTGATTGATTTTGTTCTGTCTAATCTGATTAATGCTGGTTTGCGTCGGGTATGTGTACTGACCCAATACAAGTCACATTCCCTTGACCGGCACATCACCCAAACGTGGCGCATGCCCACTTTGCTTGGCGACTACGTCACTCCGGTCCCGGCTCAACAGCGATTGGGTCCGCGATGGTTCACCGGTAGTGCAGATGCAATATTCCAGAGTTTGAACTTGGTGTACGACGAAGAACCGGACTACGTTGTTGTTTTTGGCGCAGACCACGTCTACCGCATGGATCCAATGCAAATGATTGAAGCGCACATCGACAGTGGCGCAGGTGTGACTGTCGCTGGCTTAAGAAGACCGCGTGAATCCGCGAGTGAATTCGGCGTCATTGAAGTTGCATCTGATGGCCACCGAATATCGAATTTCCTAGAAAAACCGGCTGACCCACCTGCCATTCCAGGATCTCCAAATGAATCATTTGTATCAATGGGCAATTATGTTTTCTCTACCGATGTCCTTTTGGAGGCTTTGCGAGTAGATGCAGCAGATCCATCTTCGGTACACGATATGGGCGGCAACATCATTCCCATGCTCACCGAACAGGGTCGCGCATTTGTTTATGACTTTAATTCCAATATTGTTCCCGGTGCTACCGCGCGCGATTCTGGTTATTGGCGCGATGTGGGGTCCTTAGATAGTTATCACGACGCTCACATGGATCTGGTGTCCGTGCATCCGGTATTTAACCTGTACAACAGGCGTTGGCCAATTCTTTCTAATATTCCCCCCTTGCCACCGGCGAAATTCGTTGAAGGTGGAAATGCCCATGAATCCATGGTGGGTGCCGGCAGCATTATTTCGGGTGGGCATGTGCGTACGTCGGTCATTGCATCAAATGTGATTGTTGAAACGGCCTCCTATGTTGAAGGCAGTGTGCTCATGCCGGGAGTTCGAATTGGTCGCAATGCCGTGGTTCGGAATGCGATTCTTGATAAAAATGTGGTTATTCCCCAGAATGCCCAAATTGGTGTTGACCTCGAGCACGATCGATTGAAATACACCGTCAGTCCTGGGGGAATTGTGGTCATTGGCAAAGGCGCGCTTGTTTTGCCCTAGAGGCATAATGTCTGTATGAAGTTTGTCAGTGCATTGGTGGCTCTTGTAATCGCCTCAACCAATTTGCTGTCGACTCCGATAAGTGCTGTCTCCCCCCAAATTGTCGGCGGTACCGCAACGCCCATTACCCAAACTCCATGGCAAGTCTCAGTAACGGCGGGTGGAACTCTTTGTGGTGGATCTCTGATAAATGTTGAATGGGTTGTCACTGCTGCGCATTGCGTTGCTGGCGTTGACCCAACTTCGATAGCCGTGTATTCCGGAGTTGACCAACTTACACAACGGTCAAATGAGAACCGATCAACAGTCACTAATGTGGTTTTACATCCAAATTG
>CAITYI010000159.1 GCA_903896585.1 uncultured bacterium | reverse complement strand
CGTATCCTTGCTCTTTCTTCTTCTCGCGCCTCTTCCATGGCGCCCACAACAATTCCGAGAACAAGATTCAGAACAACAAACGCCGCGATTAACACATAAGAGAGAAAGAAAACGGTCGCAAATGGCGAAACCGCCTGGGCTGCGTCAAGATATGTTGGAAAGTTTTCTAGAGTCAGCAGAATAAACAAGGTCATCATGGCTGACCCGATGTTCCCCCACTCTTTGGGCAATTCCGCACCGAATAAAACAACACCAATCATGCCGTAAATGAAAAGAATCAAAATTACAAGAACGGACATGGAAAAAACTGACGGAAGAGCCTTGGACAGGGTGGCGATCAATACCCGGGAGTCAGGGAGAAATCGAAGTAGTCGAACAATCCGGGCCAGACGCAAAAGTCGAAGCACTTCTGCTTGAGCTCGAATAGCGGGTACCAGCGCCCCACCAATAACGACAAAGTCAAATATGTTCCATCCGGACCTGAAGAAGTTCAGGGGCTTGGGAAAGTAGGAGACCATGCGCAGTATTAACTCAATAAGAAAGACGATATAAAAGGCGTCATTGAGCCGCATGAGCAGCGTGAATGTTGGCGAATCTACTGAAACATAAGTTTCAATTCCCAAAACGATTGCGTTCAGGACAATGATTCCGCTGATGAATAGCTGAAAGCGCTCCGAATCAACAAGCCGCGCAAGGGGCTGTAGTCGGGGAACCTGAACCGAAGTCTTGGAAAACATAGTCAGGTTATACATCGGAGGAGTCGCCATCCCGATAGTGGGGCTACCCAAAAGATCGCCTTAAGTACCGGGAACCGGGTTCGAACTCAAACCCCACTTCAAGATGCACGTTTGCCTTCCCGCGCGCATCACTTAATTGTCAGACCCCCATGTAAATTTGGTCACCAGGAAACAACACGAGGGGGAATCATGCGACCGCAACCAAAACCAAAAACCTGCTCACGCACGGGTAAAAAGCGCTGGCCCGACCACAAGAGTGCGGTTCAGGTTCTCCACCATGCCAGCATTTCCCGCAGCCGCGACGCCGAATTCGGCTCCGAATCACACCGCAGTGAAATTCGCACCTATCAATGCGAGGCGTGCGGCGGCTGGCACACCACCAGCCGGAAATCCATGGCCCTGTCTGCTTGACGTACCAAATTGTTCGTCAATTAATCAGGCTGGCCTAAACGAGTCGTGAATGACCGGTTCACTGTGTTTAATCATGATGTGATGCGTCGATGTGTATTCCAAGAGAGATTCGTGGCTCATGTCTTTTCCGAACCCGCTGCCTTTGACGCCCCCATGTGGGGCTTCCGATGCAATCGGGAGGTGATCATTGATCCAGGTGACACCTGCCTCAATGCGCTGGCTCACTCGCAGAGCCCTGGCGACATCGTTGGTCCACACCGAACTGGCCAGTCCGTAGCGAGAGTCATTTGCCAAATGAATAGCTTCGTCTTCGAACTCGAAGGGAACAACAACGAGAACCGGCCCAAAGATCTCTCCCTGAACAACTTCACTGTCTTGGGCTGCCCCGGTAATGAGCGTCGGCGGATAAAAAAATCCAGGTGCGTCAATGAGTTTTCCGCCCGTCACAATATTGGCGCCGGCCTCGCGCGCCCGTTGCACCAAGCTATCGACCCGCACACGGTGAACCCCAGAAATCAGCGGACCAATATCGGTCGTGTCCGACCACGGGTCGCCCACTCGAACCTGCGACATGGTTAACGCCACCGCGTCAACTGCATCTTGGTATCGCGACTGATGCACATAGATACGTGTGGCCGCAGTGCAATCCTGTCCGGTGTTGTAGGTCGCACCAAGGGTCAGGGCTCTGGCCATCTGGTCGAGATCGGCGTCAGCAAAAACAACCGCGGGCGCCTTACCACCCAACTCAAGGTGTAATCGCTTCACAAATGGTGCGGCCGCTGCCATGACAGACTCACCCGCTGCCGTGGATCCGGTGAGCGAGATCATTCGAATTCCTGGTTCCGTCACCATGGCTTCGCCCACTTCATTGCCACCACTGACCACACTCAACAGGCCATCAGGTAGCCCTGCCTGCTGCGCCAATTCCGCAAGTCGAATTGAACTGCGCGGCGTTGCAGGCGCAGGTTTCAGTATCACCGCATTGCCCGTGGCCAGCGCAGGTCCGACTTTCCAAATCGCCATGATGAACGGGAAGTTCCATGGCGTGATTGATCCCACGACCCCGATCGGTTGGCGCATCAGGAGACTGGTGAAACCGGTCGACAACTCAGCCGCGGCCGTCCCTTCGAGAGAGCGCCCCGCGCCGGCAAAAAATCGAAGGTTGTCTGCAGCGAATGGCAGCTCGCCATCTTGGAAAACAGCCCGAGGCTTTCCGGTTTCATCTACTTCGAGCTGGGTAAGGCCCTCAGATTCGGCTTCAATCAGATCGGCAAGTGTGAGCAGTACCTTGGCGCGTTCACCCGGCGTGCGGGCAGCCCAACCCGGCTGGGCCGCAACCGCCGCGGCAACGGCCTCGGCGACATCAGCAACACTTGCGGTCGTTACTGAATCAAACACCTCGCCGGTGGCGGGGTTGGTTAACTCAATAACCGGACCTCTGCCATCGCGGGTTTGGCCGTTGATATGCACGCCTTGGGACACTGTGTTCCTAACTGTTGAATCCGACACCGAATCGATCGAGTAAAGAAAGCCATGCGCCTCGCTTACCGGTTCGATCCTCGCGGACCAGTTGCGATCGAGTGAATTGCACCAGTGGGTAGCGAAATGGCTCTGGTGGGAAGGGCAGTGGCTTGCGCCTCACCATGGTGAGTTCTGTCAATTCCGTTGTGCGTCCAGCAAGTAAATCGAGCATTGTGTTCGCCCCGAATCGAGAAGATGCCGTCCCCAGGCCGGTGTAGCCAACCGCGTAGGCAACCTTGCCGCCCATTGCCACACCAATGGCCGGGGTGAATCTGCTGGTTGAATCAATAATGCCAGCCCATTTGTGCGTGAACCTCATACCTTCCAACTGCGGAAAGGTTGTAAAGAATTGCGTCGCAAGAAGTCGATGACTGACATCACGTTTTTCGAGTTCTTTGTTGGTGCGGTTACCTCGATAGTAGATCGCGTCGTAGCCGCCCCACAGAATGCGGTTATCTGGGGTGCGACGGTAGTAATGGAAT
>CAITYI010000158.1 GCA_903896585.1 uncultured bacterium | reverse complement strand
GCCTTGGATGTTTGCCCGATGCAGGCAATTTCATTCACGGTGTCTTAAGTAAATTTCAGGAGATTACGTCGAGCCGCTGGGTTCGCAGCGACATGACTAGCGCAACGATCCAACCAATGATCGTCCAGCCCAGTAAAAGGTTGATCCAAAACACCAACCAGTGGGGTACATCGCGCACTGCAGCAATAGCCCACGGCAACATATAGCCCGCCGAAAGAATGGCCACGATCACGGCCACTACTTTGGTGACCGTCCAGGATTTATCAGCGGGTTGAATATACATATTGGTCATGCCCATAGTGAACACCATCAAACTTCAGCCAAGGTGCACGGCCCGCACGGGTGATCTGATAAACACTCCCCATGACTGCTCCCACGACTATCCCCCAGCACCTCGCATCGCGTCTCCGTGAACTAGGTGCGCATTGCGCCTTCGGGATCGTGGGGGACTTTGCCCTCAGGCTATTTGGGGAACTCAATGCGGATGATTTTTCCGTCTTGGTCACGACCGATGAACAAGGTGCGGGTTTTGCCGCAGATGCATTTGCGCGCATTAACGGCTTCGGGGTGGTTGCAGTTACCTACGGCGCTGGCGGTTTTAAGGTCGCCAACGCCGCGGCTAATGCCTGGGCCGAGCAGGTTCCTCTCTTGATTCTTAGTGGGGCACCGGGTGTGGGCGAACGCGAAAATGACCCCCTGCTTCACCACAAGGTGAAAACATTTGACACCCAATTCAATGTTTTTACCGAGCTGACCTGTGCACAGGCGATCCTCAATTCGCCGCATAATGCGGCTGAAGAAATCGATCGGGTTATTCGCACCATGCTCTCCGAACAACGCCCTGGTTATATCGAGGTGCCTCGTGACATGGTCAGTGTCGCAATCGATGCATCTACCGCAACAATCGATCCACGCCTGCCCCGACTCGATCCGATTGCACTGGAGGAGGCCCTGCGTGATGTCATGACAGAGTTGCAGAATGCCACGACTGCCGTAATTCACGCTGGGGCCATGATTGAAAGGCGACACGTTGAATCGGATCTCATTTCCTTTGCCACCACGGCCGGCATTCCGGTGGCGACCAGTTCACTCGCGCGGGGGGTTTTCCCCGAACGCCACCCCCTAGGTCTCGGTGTTTATCTCGGCGCCTTGAGCCCAGAGCATGTTGTTCGACGGGTGGAAGATGCCGACGTGATTTTGAGCATGGGCGTATTACAAACGGATTTGACCCTGGGTGCGTTTACTGCAAATTTGGATCACAAAAGAGAAATTCTGTGTTCGGACACAGACGTCACGGTGGGTTATCGCACCTATAGAGATGTTCCGCTGTGGGCATTCCTGCCTGCACTAAATTCGGCACTCAACGGCAAGAAACTTGAGATCGCACATGACCCGTTCCCCGATCACGAACCTTTTGACGCATCGGATACCTCACTGACCGTGGAACGAACCATGGATGCAATCTCAGCTCACCTTGATCAACGCCATGGCCTTTTGCTTGACCCAGGCGAGGCACTCTTTGCCTCAGTAACCATGCGGGTCCCCGCCTGGTGCCATGGCAGTGCGTACTACGCGACCATGGGATACGCGGTTCCTGGAGCCCTCGGCGCGGGACTGGCCGATCCTGAACACCGACCGGTTGTACTGGTGGGCGATGGCGCCTTCGCCATGACCGGGCTCGAGGTGGCCAGTTGCGCATTCCATGGAGTCCCTGCAGTTTTCATTGTGCTGGACAATCAAGGATTCGGCACTCAACGGCCAATTGTCGACGGTCCGTTTAATGAAATTCCAGCACTTGCTGCAGAAAAACTCATTGCGGTCATCGGTTCGGGTAAAGGTTGGTATGTCGAGACTGAAATTGAACTCGACACCGCCTTGACCGAGGCATTCGATTCAACTGAAATTGCCATTATTCGAGTTCGACTTCCCAAAACCGCACGCAGCGCTGCGTTGACTCGGCTTGGTGCCGCTCTGGCAGCGAGGGCTTAACCCACCGTCCACCTATCAATGCAGACCCATAAAAGCCGGTACTGAAGTGAAAGGTGGCTGAATATGCAACCGAGCGTTGTAATAATCGCCAATCCGGCGGCCGGTGGAGGGCGTGCTAAAGAGATTGCCATCAAAGCCGAAAAGGCCTTAAGGGCGGGACAGGTAATAACGACACTGCACCTGCCGACATCCCTGGACGAGCTTCACACCGTGCTAGCAGAGGTCGGTAGAAGCCTGCCACCGGTTGTTCTTGCCTGCGGTGGCGACGGAACCGTGCACCAGGTCCTTCAAGAAACAATACCGCGAAATATCACCCTCGGAATTATTCCGGCAGGAACGGGTAATGACATAGCTCGATCATTGGGCTTACCAACAAAACTTAATGATTCATTCTTTAATGAACTAGTAAGACTGGTTCACCTAAATTATGCACAGAGCGTTGATGCCTCCTTGATCACAAGAGAAGAAAAGACAACCTGGGCACTCGGCGTGATCTCCGCCGG
>CAITYI010000157.1 GCA_903896585.1 uncultured bacterium | reverse complement strand
CAATCCGGGAATCAGAATTTCCGGGAGGGTGAATTTCACGACCGGGTCAATGAGTAAAGCACCCAGATGTACGGCCAGAGCGACCAGAGCGAGGGCACCTAACCAACGGTGCATGTGCAGAAGTGCTACCGGCGTGGACTTTGTGCCCAGAATGCGGGTCCGCAGGAAGAGTCCCCAGAACACCACTACGGACAACAGGGCCCAAGCGATCACGCCACTTGCGCGAATGGTGAGCCATGCCCAGGCGATATCTGCATTCAATACGTTGCTCAAGCTGTTCATGTGAAGGCGACCTCTCCGTTATTTCGAACTAGGTAATGCGAAATTTTCATTTCGGTTAAGAAAGTTTGAGCATGGTCAAAACCGAGCACCATGGCTGCGGTGGCATAAGCCTCTGCAATCCAGCCGCGTTCGGCAACGATTGTGGCTTGCACAAGATCAGTTTCTGAAACGGTTCCGGTGCGTGGGTCGATCACGTGGTGCAGGCCGTCCCCCCACACCCGCCGAGATGTTGTGCTCGTTGCCACCGCGAGTGAATCAATGTCGGTGTCAACAAGTGCAATTATTTCACGGCGAGCTAATTCATTAATTACCCCGATTTGCCAATTGTCTGCACCAGGTGCTCCTGAGGTAACGACATCGCCACCAATATTTGCCAACACTCCGGTTGCACCTGCCGCTCGAAACTCGCGGCACAAAATATCGCCGGCTAGTCCTTTACCCAGTGCCCCCGGATCCAGAGCGATTCCGGAATCGAGTGAAAGTAAATTTCCGCACAGGTGAATGCCGGAAGGTGAACCAATTTCCGGTAGGGAAATTGCCGTCGCGCCATTTACTTCAATGCTATTGAAGTCAACGCTGTAGCCGAGAGCATCCATAACCCGGGCCATGGTCGGGTTGAATAGATCCTGGGTGAGCGTTGCGGCAGCCAGCATTGACGTCACAAGCTCCCGAAAGTCATCGGAGATCTCGAGTTCGCCACTACCCGCATGTGAGTTATTGCGGGAAAGTTCACTGTCGGCACGAAATCGACTCCAACTTTGTTCGAGAAGCTCCAGCCGCACTGGAACCAGTTCAATAAGTTGATCGATAATCTCCTGCTCACCCCACAAGGTCACATCAACGGGACTACCCATGGCTCGGAAAGAGAGGGAAGTCTTTTCCGTCACGTTGTGAAAGAGATCCTGGGAGAGCTCGCGGGAGATAGTTGTGCTCACCCGGAACCCTGTGAATTGCTCTGTGGTGCTGGCTTTTGGGTAGGTGGGACCGGCGCAACCTTAGGTGTAGCCGATGCCGACTTGGCAGGTTGTGACTTCACCGTGACCGAACCACCGGATTGAGCAGCAAGTTGATTGGCAACCTGATTTAACTGGTTCCGATATTCGCTGAGCCGAAACGCTTCTTGGCGAAGTGCTTGGGCATAAGCCTGTAGTTGTTCAGCCGTATAGCCATCCAATGATGGAACCGCAGAGTTCACCTCATCCACATTGCTCGAGTCAGCTGCATTCTGGGCGGATGCATCTTCAGCGGAACGAAATCCGATGACTCCAACCAGCCCGATCCCGGTGGCAATTGCTAGCCCACTTGAAATAATTTTGGTATTGCGTTCTTTAACGCTTTTTGGATTAGTCATCGTCATTATCTCGCTCATCCTCTTCTTCGTACTCTTCTTCTTCGTACTCTTCTTCCTCGTTCTCTTCTTCCTCGTACTCGCCTTCTTCGTATTCTTCTTCGTACGGCTTTACGGGAGCCGGAGCATCTTTCACAACTGCCCACTCATAAACGTCACCGCTGGATCGATCAACGTATCCGGTGATCACTGATCCGTCGGTACGTTTTACGGTGACGGCAAATGCATCTACTCCGCTTTGGTTCATGGATTCAACCGCAGTGACTTTCCCGTTGGTGGCATTAACAACTGCCTTGGTGGCGAAGCCCTTACTTATCAGTTGAGTACTTACCGGTTGAGAGTCTCCTGCGAAATCCTGCGAGTCACTCGACTGAGGTGAAGTTGAGTCAGATATCACCGGAATTTCTGGTAACGGTGACGGGTTAAAGACGAGATCAGATTGAACAGGGACAGAGGCACTGGGAGCGGCAAGAGCGACGGTGCCGCTCTCCGTTTCGTTTGTGACAGTGGCCTGCATCAAAGAGATAGCGGCGATAACGGTGGCCCCCACGATTCCGGTGGCGGCGGCTACTGAAGCAATTGAGCTGTATCTTTTCATGTCCTAACCATGACAAGGTGGAGATTAAGCCAAGGTTGTCCAAGGTTAAGTTTGGGTAAGGAATCCAAGTTCGGGTTTGGTCGTCTGGCACCATAGCTTTGTGCATGTACTCGTTGTGGAAGATGATCCGGCAATTTCGGGACCTTTGGTTCAGGGTTTGCAGCGAAATGGGTTCGATGCAACATGCGTGGGATTCGGTGGTCTGGTTGTTGAGGCCCTTCCGGGTAAAGACCTGGTGATCCTTGACCTTGGGCTGCCGGACATGGACGGGCTTGAAGTTCTCAAAGCAATTAGAAAGATCTCAGACATACCAGTGATTATTGCGACGGCACGTGGCGATGAAATGGATCGAGTAGTTGGTCTTGAAATCGGTGCTGATGATTATGTAGTGAAACCATTTTCAGTGCGTGAACTAGCTGCTCGTGTTCGGGCGATTTCACGTAGGCGTGTTGTAGAAGCTCCCAGTGAAATGGGTCAGGTGTCCCTGGATCGAAACCGAAGGTCAGTGCTGGTTTCCGGTGAACCAATTGACCTCACCGCCAAGGAATTCGACCTCCTTGCGGTTCTCCTTGAGGAGCCAGGACGGGTTGTTCCCCGCCAAGAGTTGTACTCACGAGTGTGGGATCCCGTATGGATTGGAAGCGGAAAGACTCTCGATGTTCACGTTGCCGGTTTGCGCAAAAAGTTGGGCAATAGTGATTTGATTGAAACTGTTCGGGGCGTTGGATACAGATATGTAGATCTCCCGTGACCCGACGTCTGGTTATTGCCATGACCACACTTGTTGCTGTCATTGCCTTAGCGCTAGCCATCCCTTTAGGTCTTGCGATCAGCAATTATGAACGCGAGAATTTCTTAAGTTCCCTGGAATTTGACACATTGACAACTGCTTCATTTATGTCCTCTCAGCCCTACATTGATTGGCAGGCAACTGCTGATGCCACAGCAGATCGAACTGGAGCCCGAGTTGTTGTTGTGGATTCTGATGTGACTTTGGTTGCGGACAGTGATTCAAGTGGTCTGGATCGAATGTTCGATCGTCCCGAAATTGAGGCGGCGCTAGCAGGTGAATTGGCCTCTGATGTTCGACCGTCCGTAACCTTAAATGATGATTTGCGCTACGTGGCCGCTCCCATAATTCAAAATTTCAAAGTCGTTGCGGTGGTGAGACTTTCGCTGAGCGAAAGTGCTGTTGACTCAGCAGTCCTAGTTGCGGAATTGTGGTTGATTGCATTTGTTGCCAGTGTGATTTTGGCAGCTGGCCTTGTCGCGTGGTTCCTCTCCCGCTCAATTGCTCGACCGGTAGATGCTCTCACTGAGGTAGTGGAACTTATGCCACAGGATTTATCAATTCGAGCAGATGAAATGCATGGGCCGAAAGAGATCCGACAGGCTGCCACCGCACTGAACGCAACCACGTCTCGTCTCGAAGGCTTAGTGAGTCGCACCCAACGGGTTGCAGCAGATGCATCCCACCACTTGCGCAGTCCACTGACGGGCGTGCGATTGCGACTCGAAGCGATTTCGGATTTGTCCACGGATCCGGAAGTTACATCAAATGCCGATTCAGCCATTGCGGAAGTGGATCGACTGGCGCACCGTATTGATCAAATCTTGCAGTTGACTCGTTCTGATTCTGGAATGCTCAACATGCGGAAAGAGTCCTTG
>CAITYI010000156.1 GCA_903896585.1 uncultured bacterium | reverse complement strand
TTAAGACAGCTTTACTGAGTCAAGTCGAAAAAAATGGGATTACTTCAGTTTTCATTGCTAGTGATACCGCCCAGCGTCGGGACAAATGGCTTGAGGTACTCAGTAGTTTGGAGTTGCGTCCGTGGTATGCGGAATCGATCGACATAAACAGATCACATGAGCTGGCAGGGGTCGGCGCGATGGTGGATTGGGTCGTGTTAGGTCACGCTCGGTCTTCTGTGTACTTCGCAGCGTCCTCTTTTGGCCACGAAGCAGCCGTGATGGCCAAAACGGTTGGCATCAGTTCTCCACTCTCGGCTCACGGACTTACCCGAGCACAATCCAGGGGTAAAGAAATTTGGAAATCATTGGTGAACTATCCGCGCAACCACTGGAAGTGATTTTGGGCGCTATGGAAGAAAACCTTCCTGAATTGCATCACCTTGGAGGCGCACACCATCGCTGACAATCGGGGTGCACAGTGGATAGTTGTCCCAACACTGGTCTGATTCAGTTGGTTGGGTTATACCCAAACCGCTAGGTAAAGTCTTGGAGATCACGGGCATGAACCTCACCGGTGTGGCTTCGTATTCGAGAGTGATTGGGCCCAAGGAAAATGATGCTGGTTCCGGGTCCAATAGTTTTGGAAGGCGCATGGCGGCGGAGAAAGCCGTCACGACCAGAATGCCCACGATCGAAAGCGTGAGGATTGCACGGGGGAAAGTACAACTGAGAGCCCTCGGTTGGGTTTCTTTTGTTAGTCGTTGAAGAAGAAGGCCAAGGGGAATTACGAAGATGGAGAACACTGAACCCCAACCGAAGCGAAATGCCGGTGGCGAAATGAAAAACCATGCCAGGGTCGACACTAGTGATGGGAAAATCACAATTGCAGTCAAGCGCCAAGGTATGGCAACTCGTGAATAGAGCGCAATCACGATTGTGAAAATCAGTCCTAAGGCGAGAACCAGAATCAAGTAACTTTCCCATTGACTGGGTAGACGACCTACCCACGCTGGAACCCAATTGAATCCGTCAACAGACCCCCAGATATCTGCTGGATTGCGGGCATTACCTAAAGTCGCTGTGCGATTCCATACCGGATCCACTGCTGTCCATGGAGTATTAAACGAGTAAATGGATAGTGGAAACTGGAACCAGCCGCTCAAGTAATAATCTCTAATTGTCTGCACCAACAGGACAATTAAGCCCACTCCACCTGCGATTAATAATGGGAGGAGAGATCGCTTAGGGGATAGGTGGTGACGAAACCGAATGAGTACCAGGAGGATGACCGCAGTTATGCCAATGAGGAAGAAGGCCGATGTCGGACGGAGTGAAAACAGAATCACCGAAACAACAAATGCAACAGCTAGATTGGGCATCCTATTTTTGGCCTGATTTATTCCATCTGCCAAGTAAGCCAAGGCAACAAAGGTCAAAATCATTGCAGGCGCATCTGATGAAGGGCTCGTAACCCAGTAATCAGCAAGGGCAACAAGAGGAATAAGAATGACGGGTGCACTAATCATTAACACCCACGTACCGGCACTCAGTTTTTTCAAACCACCTCGATTTGCGAGTAATCGCAAGGCGAGGTCCATTGCAAAAAGTGAAACAATCAGGCCGTTTAACAATCTATAGCCTTCGGCACCCCACGGTCCGTTGCTGAGAAACGCTGCTAGTGGGTACTGACTGGTGTTGTAACCGAATGGGAAATAGAGGTTGGCAAGACCTGAGATTGTTGAGTACTCACTTGCGTACTTAATTGCTCCCAGGTGATACAACCCGGAATCGTAATTTGTAACCGGTCCCAAAGCG
>CAITYI010000155.1 GCA_903896585.1 uncultured bacterium | reverse complement strand
TGAATTGTCCAATCCTGCTCAAATTGACGGGCTGCTGAGTGCAGCTGAGTATCTAGCGCTGACCGAGCAGGCCTAGGGAGTCGGCTGTGAAATGTGATGTCTGCGGAAACGACGTATCCCTGGGGGATCGTTTCTGTTCGGCATGTGGGGCACCTGTGGAATCTGACGAATCGCATCTTGAGCACACAGGAGCCATAACCTCGATCGTCACCAATTCTGGCACCAGCCCAGTGAACATGAGTAGCGGCGTATATCGGGATTTACCCAATGGCGCTGCGATATTGGTCGTTCACCGTGGTCCGGGAGAGGGAACGGAGTATTCACTTTCACCACTTATCGATGTCGTAGAAGTAGGCAGATCACCTGAAGCACAAGTATTCCTAGACGATGTAACGGTCAGTCGCCACCACGCTGAATTCCGCCATGGAGCATCCGGCTGGAGTGTGCGCGATGTGGGCAGCCTGAATGGCACTTATGTCAACCGGGTTCGCGTCGATGACCAACAATTACGCGGTGGCGATGAAGTCCAGATTGGAAAGTTTCGCTTTATCTTCCTGGTGGGCATCGAAAGCTGATGGGATCTGCTGCAGAGAACACATTAAGCATTGGCGAGGTTCTCAGTCTCCTCAAAAAGGAATTCCCCGATGTTTCCATTAGCAAGATTCGCTTTCTTGAAACCGAAGGTCTGGTCACCCCAGCACGATCCGCCTCCGGTTATCGCAGATTTGACACCCACGATGTAGCCCGCCTGCGGGCTGTTTTAACCATGCAGCGTGATCAATACCTACCCTTGAAGGTCATTAAGGATCAGCTGGCGGCGGATTCCGCAAACGCCGGACTGGCGGCACCTGTTGTTTCGGGCGGTGGTGTTCGACCCGATGATTTTCGACCGGGAACAGGCCGTATTCGACTTACTCGCAGCGAACTGGCACTAGAGACGAACTTGGAAGAAAGTGTGGTCATTGCACTCGAAAAAGATGGATTGGTGTGGGCTAATCCAGCTGGCCACTTCGATGAAGATGCAGTTCAAATATGCATGATTGCTGCTAAATTGGCGGACTTCGGTGTTGAACCGCGTCACCTCCGGTCCTTTAGGGTCGTGGCGAACCGGGAATCTGGATTGGTAGAACAGATCGCAACGCCTTTTTCACATCCGCGAGATCGGGATTCCAAGGCGAGGGCACAGCAAACTGTGAGGGAATTGGCATCACTTTTTGTGCAATTGCATGCTGCACTGTTGCGCGCGGAGTTAATCCGGTCGGGAAGTGGCTGAAAATCGAGTCAGTTCGATTCAGGTAAATTCATGGGTTGGCTTTGGTAGTCTTCGAGCCACGCGCTGAAATTGCTGCTCAATTCTCGCAGCAGGAGAAAAGGGGAAGCCATGAAAGATGAACTAGGTCGTCGCGATTTTCTCATGGCTGGAGCGGTGTTCGGTGGTGTTGTAGTTGTTGGGGGGACAGCTATAGGGGTCGCCGCCAATAATGCTGGCGAATCTGATAGCACTGGTGCCCTTCCCCAATTCAAGTCTGCTGCAGTAAGCACGTATCAGGTTCCAGGAGATCTGCGCTATTCGACTGAGCACGAATGGGTCCGAGTGCTTGCTTCTGGAAATTTTCAGATAGGAATTACCGACTTTGCACAATCTATGCTTGGAGACATTGTGTATGTCTCCTTACCTGCTATCGGAGCAAATATTTCCGCAGGCTCGAGCATCGGTGAAATAGAGTCAGTTAAAACCGTCTCTGAGCTATACGCACCAGTCAGTGGTTTAGTTGTGGCATCAAATTCAACGGCAATTGCGAGCCCGGAGCTTTTGAATTCCGATCCCTACGGGAATGGATGGTTGATCGAAATATCACCCAGCGACCCGGCTCAGTTTGATCGCCTTCTTGATTCAAGTTCCTATCGAAGCATGGACATCATCTAGTCCAACGGTGCACGTAGAAATGTAGAATGCGTATGTAATGCGGACTGAGGATTTTCGGTAATCAGACGAATACCCTCCCCGAAAAGTCATTAAAGTTCAGCTGAATATCGCAGGAAAATTGGGTCCATTGTGCTCTGCTTATTCAACTCCCTCTCGGCATGCTCGAGGACACCTGAATCCGCTCACGGAGTGGCTTAATGAAGCATTGGGTACTACCCTTGAGTCATGATCCCGGTAACTGTGGCTGGCGTCCGAATGGAAATGCCCTCCAACTCACCCATCGTTCTACTCCAAGAGGAGTCGGGAGATCGGTTCATTCCCATTTGGGTCGGGGCAGTTGAGGCCACCGCCATTGCCTATGCCCAACAGGGTGTCATTCCTCCTCGGCCCCTCACTCACGATCTCATGTTGGACACCCTGACGGCGCTGGGAGTGGTCGTGTCTGGCGTGCGGATCACGGAGTTAACCGATGGGGTGTTTTTTGCTGAAATTGACCTTCTCGGACCCGATGGCACCTCCCGGGAAGTAAGTGCCCGACCGTCAGATGCCATCGCCCTAGCGTTAAGAGCAAATGCACCAATTTCGGCACATGAATCAGTTCTTGCCGAAGCAGGGGTAAATATCCCCTCGGATAATGATGGGGGACCTGAAGGGGAATCTGAGGATCAGGTCGAGAAATTCAGGGAGTTCCTAGAAGGCGTCTCGCCAGAGGACTTTGAACAACAAAGTTGAACGACAAGTTCGGGTAACAAGCTTGAGCATCATCTTGAGGTTTAGACTTAGGTGACCGAGTTAGTGGCGTGTCGAATAGCGTTGGTCAATTCTCTTTCGTAGGTTCGGGTCCTATCCTCAAGGAGGCTTAAGTGCTGGAGAATCAGGCCGCAGAGCGTTACGTGGCAATTGGGCAGACGTCACTATTTGACGATCTAGAGTTGCCTGTTGTCCCATCAGCTCTTGGTTATCGCGGTCCAACAGCCTGTGCCGCTGCCGGAATTACTTACCGCCAATTGGACTACTGGGCAAGAACCGGACTAGTGGTGCCCACTATTCAGGGAGCCCACGGATCGGGTTCACATCGGCTGTACGGATTCCGCGATATTTTGATTCTTAGGGTCGTAAAACGCCTGATTGACACTGGAGTGAGCCTGCCGAATATCCGCATCGCGGTTGAGCATCTGAGTGCCCGTGAGGCACAGTTTTTATCCGCGCTCACCATCATGAGCGACGGTGCCAGTATTTACGAATGTACCAGCGAGGACGAAGTAATTGACCTCGTTCGAGGCGGCCAAGGTGTTTTCGGCATTGCCATTGGCAGCGTCTGGAAAGAGGTTGAGGGAAATCTGGCAAATCTGCCGGGGGAGCAACCAGAAAACGGAATAGTTTCAATGCCTTCCAACGATGAATTAGCGGAGCGACGCGCGGCCAGGGCTGCCATCTGAGGCATTTTCGGCAATTCTTGGTAGGCTACGCAGGCTGATTGATTCAATGCGGGAGAGCGCTGATCATTGCCGCCGAAGGAGCAAGGCCCCACCAAACTCTCAGGCACAAGGACCGCATTGAAAAGGCAAATCTGAAAAGCAGTCTCTGGATTGCACCGAAGGTGAAAGCCGCAAAGCGGTGAAACTCTCAGGTCGGGTATACCCGGTTAACAGATGGGGTGCTTAACGCACACTGTCTATTGGAGGGAATGCCCGTGCAGGTTTCTGAATTTGACCGCTTTGATCGTCGCCATATAGGAATAACTCCTGATGAAGTAATCGTTATGCTCCGCCAACTGGGCTACTCATCCCTTGACACATTTATCGACAGCGTCGTTCCAGAAGTAATTCGACTGCAAAATCGGCTGGAACTGCCGGAACCGCTCACAGAGGCGCAGGTGATAGCCCGAGCTCGAACACTGTCCCGCAAAAATACTGTCAATAAATCCATGATTGGGTTAGGTTATTACAACACCCACACGCCTGCGGTTATCAAACGAAATATCCTCGAGAATCCGGCCTGGTACACGGCTTACACGCCATATCAACCTGAAATATCCCAGGGGCGGTTAGAGGCACTACTGAACTTCCAAACAATGATCGAAGATCTCACCGCATTGCCGGTCGCAGGAGCATCGCTCCTCGATGAACCAACAGCCGTCGCAGAGGCCATGACTCTAGCCCTGCGCCACGGCAACAAGAATGCCGCACATATTGTGATTGATGAAGATGTACATCCACAGGTATTGGCGGTTTTGGAAACTCGTGCGAAGCCACTGGGTGTCACCATCACGAGGTGGCAGGTTGGGAAGCCGTTACCCACTGACGATTTATCGGGTGTCATTTTTGCCTATCCCGGCTCGACCGGAGAAGTGCGTGACATCCGCCCAGCAATTGCTGAAGCCAAAAACAGAGGCGCACTA
>CAITYI010000154.1 GCA_903896585.1 uncultured bacterium | reverse complement strand
CGTGACATCACCCTGTTTTTTGCGTTAAGGGAAAGTGCCCACCAGCGACTCTTCGATCATGTTCCATGGTTGCGACCGCGTCTGCTGTCGGCAATTGAAGAATATGCGCGCTACATGGATGTCAACATGAATTCCCTGAGCGAGCAGTTCAATGGAATCGATATGTCAAATCCGCAAGCAATGCAGGAAATCATGGCATCAGGTGTGTTGGTACCCGAGGACACCGCGGAGCAGCGCACGGCTATCGCGCGGCTTGAAACATTGTTAGCACTCATTGAGGGCTGGGTCGATGACTCGGTCACGGAAGCTGTTGGCGACCGACTTTCATCGTTGGCGCAATTGCGAGAAACCATGGGTCGCCGACGAGCCACGGGCGGTCCGGCAGAACTAACATTTAGCACCCTGGTGGGCATGCAATTACGACCACGCTCATTCCGTGAAGCTCACACGGTGTTTGCTGCGGTGCGTTCCAGCAAGGGCATTGAGGCACGCGATTCGTTGTGGGCCCACCCTGATCTGCTGCCAACGGCCGAGGACCTCGAAGACCCATTGGGATTTGTTGCAGCCAACACGGCTAGTTTTGACATGAGCGACTTTGAACCTCAGGATCCAGACTCGCGTGAATCCGAACCCGAAAACTGATCCGTTTCGCCAGGATTTGCTCCAATGGTCTGGTCAGCCACATCTAGACCTCCTGGCCGAATACCAGCAATTGATTTCCCAAGAACCAGATTCCCTAGTGCGCAGTCGGGTTGCCGGGCACTTCACCGCCAGTGCTCTCCTGATTGATCCACGGGCGAGCATGGTCATGTTGTTAATGCATCCGAAAGTGGGTCGTTGGTTGCAGTTCGGTGGGCATATTGAGCCCGGTGATCGCTCATTCGCCCAAGCAGCTTTACGCGAATGTCGCGAGGAGAGTGGCTATCGCGATATTGAAATCCAACCAATTCCTCTTGCCCTCGATCGGCACCCGGTGCCGTGTGCGGGAGCGGTGAGCGAGCACTGGGACGTGCAATTTCTAGCAACGGTTGATCACAGAGCTGAGCGGATCCTTTTGGAGGATTTACCCACCCAATGGTTTGAGCTGGTGAGTGTGACGAGCGTGATTCCTGAGTTGGATCCGAGCGTGCACCGCCTGATCCAAGCGGCCATCGACCGGTGATATCAACCGGTGATGTCCACAGGTTATGTCCACAGGGGCCACCCAAGATTTATGAGGGGATCCACAGGATGTGCACAGTTTTGGGTCTTCATCCACCGGATTATCCACACAATAATCCCAGGGTTTTCCGCAGGTTATGCGGCTTGACCTGCTCCATTCGTGCGGGACGGGGAGCCGTGGCACAATGGCGGTTCGGATGAATTCGGGGATCCTCCCCCGAGGGTTCGGTGACCGGTTTCGGTGTTGGCAAAGGAGTGTGGAGTGTCTGCCCTGATGTGGTGGCTTATCCCCTTGGTCGTGCTGCTGGTTGCCGGCGGGGTCTTGGCCTTGCTGAGTTATTTCCGCCGCCCCACCGAAGATCACGATCTAGGGCAGTTTGCGTCATTGCAGGAAGCAATGTCGCGAACTCAAACGGGGGTGCGTGCTCCCAAGCGAACCCCCGCAGCCGATTCCACCAGGACTAGTTCGGCCAAAATTAATTCCACCAGGATTAAGCGCATATCCTCGTGACCCGACGTCAATCCAGTGAGCGTAAAAAGAGCCTGATT
>CAITYI010000153.1 GCA_903896585.1 uncultured bacterium | reverse complement strand
TGCTCGAATAGGTGTGGTGACTTTCCCCGGATCCCTCGATGACCGAGATGCCGCTCGGGCAATCAGAATCGCCGGAGGTGACCCAGTTGAACTGTGGCACGGCGATAGTGACCTGAAGAATGTCGATGCAGTGGTACTTCCGGGAGGGTTCTCCTATGGTGACTACCTGCGCTGTGGAGCAATTGCCAAGTTCGCCCCCGTCATGTCATTGATCATTGAAAAAGCGCATCAAGGTTTACCGGTATTAGGAATTTGCAATGGTTTTCAGATTCTGTGCGAGAGCCACCTACTACCTGGTGCATTAACGCGCAATGATCACCGGCATTTCATTTGTCGTGACCAGAAGCTGCGCATTGAATCAACAAATACTGTTTGGACCAGCGAATTTGAAGTGGGACAGGAGATTGTCATCCCATTGAAAAACGGTGAGGGCGGATACGTTGCGAATGAAAGCACACTGAATCAACTTTTTGGTGAGGGTCAAGTAATTGCCACCTACCTAGACGTTAATCCCAATGGCAGTTACCGCGATATTGCAGGGATCTCAAATGCCCGCGGAAATGTTGTTGGTCTGATGCCCCACCCGGAGCATGCTGTAGAGGCACTGACCGGACCTAGCCTTGACGGAATCCCATTCTTCACCAGTGTGGTTCGCGCACTAGTTGGTGCAACATGATCGATTCGGTATCCCTGGCAGCTGAACAACCCGATCTCGAGCAACCATTTGCCGCACTGGGTCTTAAGCCTGACGAATACGAGCGCATTAAGGAAATACTTGGGCGCAGACCAACCAGTAGTGAACTCGCCATGTATTCGGTCATGTGGAGTGAGCATTGTTCCTATAAATCCAGCAAGGTGCACTTGCGCCAATTTGGTGAGAAGGCTCCCAAGACTGATGCGCTTCTCGTGGGCATTGGTGAAAATGCCGGTGTGGTTGATATTGGTCAGGGGTGGGCGGTTACTTTCAAAGTGGAAAGCCACAACCACCCTTCCTATGTCGAGCCGTACCAAGGCGCAGCAACGGGTGTGGGTGGGATTGTGCGCGACATCATTTCCATGGGAGCCCGTCCACTGGCCGTCATGGACCCACTTCGGTTTGGCCCAGCTGATGCTCCGGACACGCTCCGAGTTTTGCCCGGTGTGGTTGCCGGTGTTGGTGGTTACGGCAACTGTTTAGGTCTTCCCAATATTGGTGGTGAAGTGGTTTTCGATGCCAGTTACGCCGGTAACCCTCTGGTCAATGCTTTGTGTGTGGGTTCCATGCGACATGAAGACATTCACCTGGCAAGTGCAAAGGGTGTGGGCAATCTTGTTGTTCTGTATGGCGCTCGAACCGGTGGCGATGGCATTGGCGGTGTTTCAGTGTTGGCATCGGAAACTTTTGATGCCGACGGTCCCGCGAAGCGCCCCAGTGTTCAAGTGGGCGATCCATTCATGGAGAAGTTGCTTATCGAGGCAACCCTTGAAGTTCTGCACGCCGGTTTAGTCGAGGGTATTCAAGATCTTGGTGGAGCAGGTATCTCCTGCGCCACGAGTGAACTTGCATCCAATGGTGAGGGTGGCATGCATGTCTGGCTTGATCGCGTCCCGCTACGCGACTCTTCCCTTTCACCTGAAGAAATTCTCATGAGTGAGTCGCAGGAGCGAATGTGTGCGATTGTCACGCCTGATCACATTGATGCATTCATGGAGATTTGTAAAAAGTGGGATGTTGAAGCTGTTGTTATTGGCGAGGTAACCAACACGGGCAAACTGGTGGTGCAGTGGCACGGCGGGGAAATCGTTAATGTTCCACCGCGCAGTGTCGCCCACGATGGTCCGGTGTACGAACGTCCCTACCACCGTCCTTCGTGGCAGGATGCCTTGCAAGCAAATGAACCAACCGCGAGTGTGATTGCCCGACCCGAATCCGGGGAACAACTCAAGGAAACCCTGCTGCAACTTGTTGGTTCACCGAATCTGGCTTCCAAAACGTGGGTCACATCGCAATACGACCGCTATGTCCTGGGCAACACGGTTCTTGCTCAACCAGAAGACACCGGCATGATCCGAATTGACGAAGAAACCGGACTCGGTGTTGCAATCGCCACGGATTGCAATGCGCGCTTCACCAAACTTGATCCCTACAACGGCGCGAAGTTGGCCCTCGCGGAGTCCTATCGAAATGTGAGTGTCAGTGGCGCAATTCCACTTGCCGTCACCAATTGTTTGAACTTTGGCTCCCCCGAAGACCCTGAAGTCATGTGGCAGTTTGCCGAGGCGACTCGGGGGTTGGCGGACGGGTGTCTGGAATTGGGCGTCCCGGTTACCGGTGGCAATGTCTCGTTTTACAACCAGACGGGTGAAACCGCGATTCTTCCCACCCCTGTGGTGGGTGTCCTTGGTGTGATTGACGATGTCGAACGACGCACCCCCATGTCGTGGAATCAGGATTCCGATGGTGAATTGATTTATGTTCTGGGTGACACCGCAGATGAATTCGGTGGAAGTGAGTGGGCGCACATTCACGGTCACCTTGGCGGTATGCCACCGAAAGTTGATCTGCAACGGGAAAAATTACTCAGTGAAATTTTAGTAGCAGCATCACGCGATGGCATGATCACCGCAGCCCACGATATTTCTGATGGCGGTTTCGCAATCGCAATTGCCGAGATGGCAATGCGTGCAGGTACGGGTGCTCGGCTTTGGGTTCCAGACAATATCGCGCCATTTATTTTCCTCTTTGCCGAGAGCGCTGGTCGGGCAGTCGTGGTAATCCCTCGTAGTGAGGAACTTCGGTTCACTGAAATGTGTGCGGCTCGCGGATTACCTGCCGAACGGGTCGGGGTTGTTGATTCCGGGTTGGGCGCTGATTTTGGATTCCCCGGTGAACAGGTGATTGTCATGGGGGACTACTTCACGCTCCCGCTTGAGCAATTACGCGAGACCCACGAAGCCACCCTGCCAGCGATTTTCAACTCCTGATCATGTTGGCACCGCACGACCGGGAATCATTACTTGCCCTGCTGGCCAGTTATCACGCGGGAGAAAAACCAGAGCGCGAACGGGAGCGCGCGGCGGTCAAGGCGATTCTTGCGGCACTGTCAGAAGTAGCACCCGGTCGCAGCGTTGAGCTTCGAATTCCACCGCACGCCGCAATCCAGGTGGTAGCCGGTCACACCCACCGCCGCGGTACGCCCTCCGCCGTGGTTGAGACAGATTCGCGCACCCTGGTGGCTTTGGCCTTGGGAGAGTTGACCTGGGCGCAGGCGGTTGCCGGCGGGTCACTCGTGGCCAGCGGCGAGAGATCCGATCTCTCGGCCTACTTCCCCCTTGCCTAAGTGGTATCGATTTGATACCGTTTTGATATGGCTATGACACTGCGATTGACCGAAGAAGAGACCGAGGCGCTCCGCCGACAGGCTGAACGGGAGCACCGATCCATGCATGAAGTGGCGCGAATGGCTGTCCTTGACCGAATCGGAAGGATGGATCGAGCCGAGCGCATTCGCCAGACCGTTGACTATGTCATGGTGCGTGATGCGGAAGCACTTCGAATGCTCTCCGAATGACCGAGTACCTCACCACGGAAGATTCCCTAGCCATTGCCAACCAGATGGGCTTTCTTGTCCGGGACGCAGGACTATTGGCATCGGCGGAAGCTCGTCCGAGCGCCACCGCTTTTGGTGAGGATGTTTACGTAACTTTTGATCGAAAGTGCGCTGCTTTGATCGAGGGCATTAACCGTATCCATCCGCTGGTGGATGGCAATAAGCGTCTGAGCTGGGTCTGTGCGGTGAACTTCGCAGACTTAAACGGGTGGGATCTCGTAGCGGAGCAAATTGAAATTTTCAGAACTATTTCTGCAGTTGCTGCCGGTGAATTAAGTCTTGATTTGCTCGAACACTGGATTTCCGAAGTCAAAACAACCGGACGTGTCTAATTTCAATGCGACTCGCGTAGGCTGGGGCTGTGCCTCGCGGTGATGGTCTTCTGACCCATGATCTCCTCCCTGGTGAGAAGGGTCCGCAGGATGCCTGCGGTGTTTTTGGCGTGTGGGCCCCGGGTGAAGAAGTTTCTAAACTCACCTACTTCGGTCTGTACGCATTGCAGCATCGTGGTCAGGAATCAGCGGGCATGGCGGTCAGCGATGGCTCGCGGATTGTGGTGTACAAGGACATGGGTCTGGTCTCGCAAGTTTTTAATGAAGGCGCACTTGATTCGCTGTACGGCTACGTTGCAATTGGACACACCAGGTACTCCACAACGGGTGCCAGTATCTGGGAAAACGCGCAACCAACTTTTCGCACCACCGCAACCGGTCACTTGGCATTAGGCCACAACGGTAATTTGACCAACACAGCTGAATTACGCAAACGGATCAATGAACTACAAACCGATTCAGGTGAGCTACCACTTAACGCGGGTATTCAAGCGACAACTGATACCGAGATCTTGACTGCACTTCTTGCTGCGCATCCGGATCTGTCCTTGGAAGCCGCGGCCATGTTGGAGCTACCGCTGGCCAAAGGTGCGTTTTCTTTGGTGTTCATGGACGACACCACCCTGTATGCCGCACGTGATCCACAAGGGATTCGACCACTTGTGCTGGGCCGGTTGGAAAGCGGCTGGGTGGTTGCCAGTGAGTCGGCGGCGCTGGACATTGTGGGAGCTTCGGTTGTTCGCGAGATTGAGCCCGGTGAGTTGGTCGTGATAGATAGCGAGGGGCTTCGTTCGCACCGATTCGCGCAGGCAGCGCCCAAGGGTTGTCTATTTGAGTATGTGTATTTGGCTCGCCCCGACACATCAATTGCCGGTCGAAGTGTTCACGCTGCTCGAGTGGATATTGGTCGACAGTTAGCGCGGGAGCACCCGGTTGAGGCTGACCTGGTGATTCCTGTTCCCGAATCTGGCAGGTACGCCGCAATTGGCTATGCCCAAGAGTCAGGGATTGCTTTTGCAGAAGGACTTGTCAAAAACTCGTATGTAGGTCGGACATTTATTCAGCCATCACAAACAATTCGTCAATTGGGTATTCGACTCAAACTCAACCCACTCAAAGAAGTGATTTCCGGTCAGCGGCTTGTTGTTGTCGATGACTCAATTGTGCGCGGTAATACCCAGCGGGCGCTGGTGCGCATGTTGCGGGAGGCCGGAGCAAAAGAAGTGCATGTGCGCATTTCCAGCCCACCGGTCAAGTGGCCGTGCTTTTATGGCATCGATTTCGCGTCACGTGCCGAGTTAATTGCCAACGGTTTGAGTGTTGCGGAAATTTGTGCATCTATCGGGGCAGACTCCTTGGCATTTGTAGAACTCGATGCCCTCGTTGAGTCAACTCACGTACCCAAAGACAATCTGTGTCGGGCGTGCTTTGACGGGGTGTACCCCGTTGAGTTGGCTGAGGAACACAAAGTGAACTTGCAGGTATTAGATGGCATTGAACGCCGGGTGGGTAAGGAGGATCACCTACATATTGATCCACTCGCCACCGATGCCTTGAATCGACCTTGATTGACATGCAAAAAAGCGAAACGCAAACCACCTATGCGGCGGCCGGTGTTGACGTCGAGTCCGGTGAGCGCGCGGTGGAGCTGATG
Organism: uncultured bacterium; assembly: GCA_903896585.1. GTDB lineage: Bacteria > Actinomycetota > Actinomycetes > S36-B12 > S36-B12 > UBA4592. The sequence continues at coordinate 5,179 of CAITYI010000153.1, read as the reverse complement.
CGAGCGTCAATCGCTGCCAGCACTCGACCAGAAGTGGTGGGTGATTTTGGTGGGTTCGCCGGGCTCTTTGATATTTCCGTTGCCAAAGGGATGCAACGTCCGCTGTTAGCGACTTCCACCGATGGTGTGGGCACCAAGATTGCCGTTGCCCGCGCACTCGACATTCATCACACCATTGGGTTGGATCTTGTTGCCATGGTGGTAGATGACCTGGTGGTGTGTGGCGCAGAGCCACTGTTCATGACCGATTACATTGCTGTCGGTGCGGTCAACCCCGAACGTGTAGCCAGCATCGTGTCAGGAATTGCTCGCGGTTGTGAACTTGCCGGCTGCTCACTTATTGGCGGTGAAACGGCGGAGCACCCTGGCCTCATGGCGCCAGACGAATACGACATTGCCGGTGCCGGAACGGGAATCGTAGATGCGGACAGACTGCTCGGTCCTGATCGGGTGCGGGTGGGTGATTCGGTAATTGCATTGGCCTCGAGTGGACTGCATTCCAATGGATACTCACTGGCCCGCTATGTATTACTCGGTGACGGAAAACTGGGATTGCAGGCACAGATTGCTGAACTGGGTCGCACAGTGGGTGAGGAACTTCTTGAACCTACTCGCATTTATGCACAGGATTGTTTGGCACTCATGAAAGCCGCAGATGTACATGCGTTCAGCCATGTCACCGGAGGTGGGATCGCCGCAAACCTTGCCCGCGTGCTACCGGAAAATAGTGCCGTTGATATCTACCGGCAAACCTGGACTCCACCTCCCATCTTCGATCTAATTCAACGCGAGGGAAATGTTCCACTGGCCGATGCTGAACGAACATTGAACATGGGCATTGGCATGTTCGCGATTGTTGCCGAGAATCAGGTGGACCAAGCACTTCGCGAATTGGCAGAGCGCGACCTAGAAGCGTGGGTGTGCGGAACGGTGCGGGAACGGACTCAAGGGGAAAAAGGTGACTCGCCCGCAAAAGGTGGTGGCGGAGGAGCCGTCAGGTTACTCGGCGATCATTGATAAGTGGCGTTCTAAATTACGCGGACTTTTAATTACGCGGACTCGTCTTCTTCCTCGTAATACTTCGCGTACGGATCATCTGCGTACGGATCGCTTGCGTACGGGTCATCTGACTCGTCAATATCCTCCGCGATCGGGTCAGGAACGGGTACAGGTTGACCACTGAGTTCCGCTTGAAGACGATCGAAATCGGTCTGCGGGCCGCCGTACTTCAATGCACGTGCGACTTTCGTTTGCTTAGCCTTAGCTCGGCCGCGCCCCATGGCTCGACCCCCTCTTCCAAGTAACCCCGGCTTTTCCGGTAATGCCGGGACTGGTAAACAGGCGGGCGCATTTTCACCCGCCACCGGGTGATACTACCGGTTTCCCTATCTGCTGGCAGAGGTACTTCCCCCTCTGGGGACAAAATCGGTGCTGAAGCCTCAGGACGCGGCGGCAATTCGCGCCCAAGCCTCCGATTCGGCGGCTGCTACCGGGGTGATCCCCTCGGCAACGGCTCGTTCCAGCACGGTGGTCGTGGTGCCGAAGACCCCCATCACCTTGGCTCGAGCCCGCTCAACATTCGCCCCCACCAGCTCCTCGGCCACTTGGATCACCCCGCCACAGTTCACGAGGAAATCGGGGGCATAGAGGATTCCGCGTTCAGCCAGGATCTGGCCGACCTCGGGGCTGGCCAACTGGTTATTGGCCCCCCCACAAATCAGGGTAACGGACAATTCCCGAGCCAGCTCAGCAGTGATGTATCCGCCCATGGCGTTGGGGGAAAGCACATCCGGATTGCTAGCGAGCATTTCTTGAACTGAGTCAACGAACTCGACTTCGGGGAAGTCCTTTTCGATCTGGGCCCGCGCGTGCGCACTCGGATCCACGGCCACAATTCGGGCACCTTCTTCGGTGATTAAGTGGTTAATCAGGCGACCACCCACCTTGCCGACGCCGACCACGGCCACGAGGCGATCCGCCAGGCTGGGGGTGTCATAGGTGAATTGCGCGGCAGCTTTCATTCCCTGCCAGACTCCGACAGCGGTCAGTATCCCGGAGTCGCCAACGCCCCCGTTCTCCGGTGAGCGACCGGTTACCCAGCGACTGCGCTCGCCCACGGTGTCCATGTCGGCTACCTGCATGCCTACGTCTCCCGCGGTCACATATTTCCCGCCGAGTGAGTCGATCAGATCCCCGTAGGCCAGCAGCTGCTCCCGCGACTTGTTGTGGGGGTCGCCGAGCAGGACAGCTTTTCCACCGCCGTGGGGCAAGCCAGCGAGCGAGTTTTTTAAAGACATAGCCCGGGCCAAGCGAAGGGCATCTGAATAGGCGGCCGCATGTGGATCAGGGGAATCGGAATAGCTGGACATCCGGGTGCCACCGAGGGCCGGTCCCAGTGCGGTGGAGTGAATGGCAATGACCGACTTCAGGCCGGTTGCCGGGTCGCTGGCCACCACCACTTCTTCATGTCCATTGAATTCCGACCAAGGGTTCACGGGTCCGTTCGTAATCTGAGCCAAGTCCATGATCTCAGCGTAGGGGTGGATGCAAAACCGCAAATCACGGATTCTAGGTTGCGGAATTTAGGAACCCCAATACCGTTATCGTTTACCTGAGTACCAGCCACGAACAAAAGGGGTGTGATCACCATGGCAAGTGGATTCACTCCTTCTTATGGCTCACATCCGGAGACCATCCCGGAGACCGAACACCTGATGACTCCAGGTGAAGTGGCGGCTTTGTTCCGCGTTGACCCCAAGACGGTAACCCGGTGGGCCAAGTCGGGGAAGTTGGCCAGCATTCGCACTTTGGGTGGCCACCGCCGCTATCGCTCATCTGAAGTGAAATCCCTGTTGGAAAAGAGTGGTGCTCGCCTTGGCGAGACTGGTTTCTAGTTCCCAGTAGTCTGGGGGCGTGACCGACCCGCTGTACCGATCAATCGTCTTTACGGCCAGAGGCCTTTTTAAGGGTTTGGCACTTGATATAGATGTTGTGGGTGCAGAGAACATCCCATTACAGGGTGGCGCGTTGCTCGCCATTAATCACACAAGTTACTTGGATTTTGCCCTCGGTGGTATTCCCGCAGATATGCGTGGCCGGCGCCTTGTTCGGTTCATGGCCAAGGATTCGATTTTTCGCCACAAGATTATTGGGCCACTGATGCGTGGCATGAAACATATTCCCGTTAATCGCGAGGCCGGCTCCCAAGCATTTCGTGACGCAGTCAATGCACTGAAGGCAGGGGAAATAGTCGGCGTCTTTCCTGAAGCCACCATGAGTCGATCCCTGGATATCAAAGAGTTAAAGAGTGGGTCGATTCGCATGGCAAAAGTTGCCAACGTTCCAGTGATCCCCATGATTATTTTTGGTGGTCATCGACTCCGCTCTTATGGTGTGTCGGATTTTTCACGTGGCAAGCAAGTGTGCATTACCGTCGGTGAACCACTTGTCTTCAATCCCAATATGGATGCGGATCAAGCAAATGAACTTCTCAGCGACACCCTCAAGAAACTTCTTGCCCAAACAATTGAGCGCTACCGAGATAAACCTGACGGTGCGGCGTGGATCCCGGCTCGGTTCGGCGGCAGTGCCCCAACTCTCGCTGAAGCTGAAGTTATTGAAAACGAAGTTCGAGCACAAAAACTTGCTAAAAAACAAAAGTGACTTTTTAACCCCAGGCTTTTGCACTGATCGTGACGTTCGTATTCGACAACAGTGCCACTCGATCCTTTGAATCATTAAGCAAAGTGGCGCTTTGACCCCAATATTGCGTTGTTTGCGTGGGTGTTCCCTTGCCAATTCTTACTGTCAATGTCTTGCCGGGTGCGATCACCGTGTCGGTTAAGAACGGGTAGGTGGACAGTCCACGCCGGAGGTAATAGCCATCAAGTAGTACAGCGGTCGCTCCCGTGTTCTTGAGCTTGATGTATTCCTGATTGGCTCGCTTTGCCAACGTATTAGCTGTTGAAACGGCATTCACAGCTGAAATTCGCACCACGCCTTGCAAAGGATCACTGCAATCAAGTACGCATGGGTATTCGTAGTAACTTCGCATTGCGGTGTTGTGGTCCAGAAGGTAGGCACCGTCGCCGAGGAATTTGCCCGGCTCTGGGTTGGGGAAAAGGGCAGTGACTGATCCCATGTACAGATCACGTGGGTTGGGGAATCCGTTCTGACCCACTCCTGCATGAACAATTCGGTAATCACGTGGAGAGAGCAATGTTCCTTCTGGGAGATAAAACCAAGCGGTCAGACTGGAGTCACGCAGAAGCCAACCGCTGAGATTAACGTCTTTATCGCCAATATTTCGAACGATGATAAATTCTCCGCTAATGTTTTCATTGTCGTTACCGGGTGCATCCCAGTTAACGATCACACTCACCGCTGCATCAGCTTGTTCCAAAGGTCCGCAGTACAGCGGATTCCAAATTCCCTTGCCCTCTAATTGGGTCTGGGCGATCATGACTCGGTACTGATATGCCAATGCAGGTTCATTCTTTACCGTGAACCACATGGCAAGTCCGGATTGGGCCACGACAGCTTGAACGTCAATGTCGTATTGCTCTGTGACCGGGTTCCAGGCAAATGCATAACGTTGGAGGCGGCCCAAACTCTCTGAGCTGGGATCGAGTGAGCGTAATTGGACGCGCGTTCCCGGTGGCAGGACAGATTTCAAGACATCGGTTGCTTCGACTCCACCGCACATATCCTTTTCGCGATTACTGTTGTAAAAACCCCGCACCTCCGGGGTGTTCACGCCGAGAAGCCGAACAGTGAGATAGTCCGTCTGCCCGTCCGGGATGAATCGAAAAGTGTCGCCGTCGGCCACCACCAGTACTCGGCCTGTTTCTTGAACAGGTACTTCCAAGTACTGGCCTTGAGCAGAAGTTATTGCCCCCGTGGGCATGGCGATTAGGCCGACGACCATAGCGGCCATGGTGGTGGCCACGATTCCAATTCGCCATAACATCCTTCAACGGTAACCCCCCGCACCCGCAGGGATGTGCGTCAGGCATCACAATGACCCACTGTCAAAAATGTATACCCCTGGGGGTATAGTTCTTTCACACCCATCTCGATCAAAAGGAATCCACCCATGTGCCGTCAAGTGACCTGTAAAGCCTGCCACAAAGCAACCTGGGCAGGCTGTGGCCAACATAAGAACGAAGTTCTGCGCGGC
>CAITYI010000152.1 GCA_903896585.1 uncultured bacterium | reverse complement strand
GATATTTGCGTTGGTGCACAAACATGCACCTGATATTGCAAATATGCTCTCCCAATTCCACAATCAAGCCTCGGATCTGATCACCCACCGGTGGAAGTCTCTGACGGTCACTAACGTTGCCGCTCAAATGGCACCCATGTTGGTTTTATGGGCCGCGCTGATGGGCTTGGGTGTCACCGATTCCCAATTAACAATTATTGAACTCTTTGCCGCGTACTCGGTGGCCTTGGTGCTCACCGCCTTTCCCATCACCCCAGGGGGGCTGGGGACTGTGGATGCCGCCTTGATCGCCCTGTTGGTCGCATTTGGTGTGGATAGTTCGACGGCCGTGGCTGCAGACCTGTTGTGGCGGCTGGGATGGTTCCTACCGCAACTTTTGGTAGGTGGTGTCGCTCTCGCTAAATATTGGTGGGATGGGCGAACAATGCGGACTAACGCGAACTAAACACTGGCAAGGGGTAGGAATTCATTGCGTTCTCGCACACCGCAGTCCGGACACACCCACGTTGAGGGTATTTGACTAAACGGAGTTCCAGGTTCGAAACCCTCGCGTAGGTCCCCTTGTGCAGGTGCGTACACATAACTACACATGGGGCATTGATATGCGGGTGCTTGTTCGGCGAGGACTGAATCTTCGATTTTCAAAATCTCGGGAGTCAGGTATTCAGATGTCGCCGTTGGATATTTGCTCACGATTTTTTCCCGTTTCCCGGGTTGAATATTCGCGCGAGAAATATCCCCAGCAAAGTGGTGGTGCACTTTGGGATCCATGACGCGGCGCCAAGCAAATGGCATGAGGGAAAGCAAAATCATGCCGGCGTAGCCGGTCGGGAGTACGGGTGATTCTTTGTAACTGAGAAGGGCCTGGTACCGGCGAGTGGGCTGGGCATGGTGATCGCTGTGGCGTTGAAGGTGGTAGAGCAAAATATTGGTCGCAATATTGTCTGAATTCCAACTGTGACTGGGATCAATTCTCTCGTAGCGCTCGCGGTCGCCGTGCATCACTTTTTGTCGCAGCATGCCGTAATGCTCGAGGTAGTTAACTGCCTCCAACAGAGTGATCGCAATGAACATTTGAATTAGAAGATAGGGGAGAATCTCGACTCCAAGCCACGCAACCAGGGCAATCCACAGCACCGCCGACATGAGCCACGCATTGATATTGTCATTGCTGATTCGGTAGGGATGTTTATTCCGTCGACCGATTCTGTTCTTCTCGAGGTTCCACGAACTCCTCAGTGATCCAAGAACTGTTCGCGGCCAGAAACGGTAGAAACTCTCACCAACTCGACTACTCGCTGGATCTTCCGGCGTTGCCACCCGGACATGGTGTCCACGATTGTGTTCAATAAAGAAGTGGCCATAGAAACTTTGAGCTAATGCAATTTTGGACAGCCAGCGCTCGTAACTCTCTTTTTTGTGGCCTAACTCATGGGCCGTATTAATCCCGATGCCACCAATCATGCCAACGCTAATGGCGAATCCGATTTTCTCGGCAGTACTTAAATCCCAGGTGGCAATGACATAAAACGCAGCAATAAACCCGGCATACTGCAGTGGGAGGAACAGATAGGTGATCCAGCGGTAGTACTTGTCCTTTTCGAGTTGCTCAATCAGGTCGTTGGGGGGATTACGGGTATCCCGACCGGCCACCAGATCGATGATAGGGACGAGTCCCAGAATCACAATTGGACCAATCCACAGCCACACTCCCCAGTCGGTGAGGGAGTACATGCCGATTGCAATGAACAGGAGCGAAGGCATGACGAGAGCGATCAACCACAGATAGCGTTTCTTGTCACGCCAGGTGGCTGAGGTATGGGCGGTGAATCCCATTGCGCTCATTCACTCAAAGTAGGCTGACACTGGTCCGCTGTCAAGGTGAAACGGGCTGGCGATCGAGATTTAGTCGGCGCCTAATTCGAAGGATGCTCGCTCGAGGATCTATTCATCCGGGTGAGTTTCCTCAGGAGTGGCCGCAATGGCTTCGGCACCACCGGGGGCCAGGGTGCCCATTAGGTTGATCTGGCCGTCCAAGAGTCGCCCTTGTCTGGCGTACATCTCAAGTTTTGAGCGGGTGTCGGCAATATCGAGGTTGCGCATGGTGAGTTGACCAATGCGGTCGGTCGGACCAAATGCGGCATTCTCAGTGCGCTCCATGGACAGTTTCTCTGGGTGGTAGCTAAATGCCGGACCGTCGGTCTTGATAATCGAGTAGTCATCGCCGCGACGAAGTCGCAATGTCACTTCTCCGGTGACAGCGGATGCCACCCAGCGCACCAGTGATTCGCGCAGCATGAGCGCCTGCGGATCAAGCCAGCGACCTTCATAAAGTAGGCGACCGAGTCGACGGCCTTCGGCGTGGTAATTCGCAATAGTGTCTTCGTTATGGATTGCTGAGATCAAGCGTTCGTAGGCAATGAATAAAAGCGCCATTCCGGGTGCTTCATAAATTCCGCGTGACTTCGCTTCAATGATCCGATTCTCAATTTGATCCGCCATGCCAAGGCCGTGACGCCCACCAATGGCATTTGCGGTGAGAACGAGATCAACGGCCGTGTCAAAGGATTCCCCATTTATTTTGACGGGTCGACCTTGATGGAACTCAATGGTGACATCTTCGGTGTCGATCTCCACAGCAGGATCCCAAAACTTGACCCCCATGATTGGATCAACAATTTCCATGGAGGCGCTCAGTAGTTCAAGGTCTTTGGCTTCATGGGTTGCCCCCCAAATATTGGCATCGGTGGAGTACGCCTTCTCGGTACTGTCTCGGTAGGGGAGTTTGTGCGCGGTGAGCCACTCACTCATTTCGTGGCGGCCACCGAGTTCAGCCACAAATTGGGCATCAAGCCACGGCTTATAAATCCGAAGTGCCGGATTCGCCAGAAGTCCGTAGCGATAAAACCGCTCAATGTCGTTGCCCTTGTACGTGGAGCCATCGCCCCAGATATTTACGTGATCATCCAGCATGGCGCGCACCAGGAGCGTGCCGGTCACGGCGCGACCGAGTGGGGTGGTGTTGAAGTAGGTGCGTCCTCCTGAGCGAATATGAAAAGCACCGCAGGCCATGGCGGCGAGACCTTCTTCAACAAGTGCGCTCTTGCAGTCCACGAGTCGTGCCTTTTCAGCACCGTACTGACCTGCGCGACTGGGAACCGAATCAATATCGGGTTCATCGGCTTGGCCGAGGTCGGCGGTATAGGTGTAGGGGATTGCTCCATTTTCCCGCATCCACGCCACGGCAACGGAGGTGTCCAGTCCACCGGAAAACGCGATTCCCACGCGTTCACCTATGGGTAATGAAGCGAGTACCTTTGACATACGCCAACCCTAGTGAACGAAATACCGAGTGACCACACCTGTTTGAACTAGTTGATCTTCAGGGTGAGTTTCCCAATATTGTCTCCAGAAAAGAGACGATTCAATGTGGCCGGGAATTCGGTGATATCACCGCTGATGATTGTTTCTGGTGCGGTGATTTTTCCCTGAGCCAGCCACGTTCCAATGCGACGTTGAGCGACACTGAATTCACTCTCGTAATCGAATACTAAGAAGCCCTTCATGCTGGCACGCTTTACCAACAGGTTCATGTAGTTACTTGGCCCAGGAGTGATCTCGGTGGCGTTGTATTGGGAAATCGCTCCACAAATCACCACGCGTGCGCCAAATGAGAGGTAGGCGAGATTTGCGTTCAGGATCTCTCCACCAACATTGTCGAAGTAAATATCAACACCCTTGGCACCGAGTTGTTTCAGTGCCTCGCCGAGCTGCTTGCGCATGCTGGTGTCCTGCTTGTAGTCAAGACAGAGATCGAAGCCGAGTTCCTTCGTGACATAGTCACATTTTTCCTTGCCTCCAGCAATACCAATCACCGTGCAGCCATTGATCTTTGCCAGCTGACCCACAATGCTGCCTACCGCTCCTGCGGCAGCGGACACAACCACGACATCGCCGGCACGGGGCTTGCCCAACTCGAAGAAACCGAAGTACGCAGTCATTCCCGTCATGCCGAGTGCACCGAGAAACGTTGAAGCGGGCGCGAGTTCGGGGTTGAAGATCCGCGCTCCCTGCCCATTGGAAATAGCAATTTCGGTGGCCCCAAAGTTTCCAACTACCTGGGAGCCGACCGGGAATCTACTGTTCTTGGATTCCATGATCTTGCCGAGGGAGCCAGCGCGCATGATTGCCCCGATTTCCACGGGTGGCAGGTAGGAAGGTCGGTCATCGAGCCACCCGCGCATGGCGGGGTCGAGGGAGATCTGCTCAATGGCAATCGCGAATTCACCGGGGGCCAATTCGGGTAGTTCTTGGGTATCGATACTCCAGGTATCTGCGGATGGAAGGCCGGTGGGACGTTTGGCAAGTCGGACACTGCGAAATGAAGTCATCCGCAAGAGTAATCACATCCACTGGAAATGCCACAACAACGGGTACTCTGGAGATATGAAAATTCGCGTCATCGCAGCCATCGGGTTTAGTTCAGCACTTCTCGTCTCAGGAGTGGCCGGATCGGCGCAGGCAGCGCCGCCAATTCTTCAACTGACTTCGCAACAACTCACTGATTCCGGTTTTCCCAAGAAGCCCACCACGGGAGGTGGCGGATCGGCCACTCTGTCCACCAATACGGCGGCGGTCTGGGAAGACATCACCATTAGCGGTCAAGCGCCGACGGGTACCAAGCCTGGGGAGCTACTCACCCTGTACCGCTACTACCCCACCAGCACCACCGGCGATGGTGAAATCAAGCCGCTGAACATCACAACTCCGGTGGGGGCTAAGGGCGATTACACCTTGCATTTTCAATTGGGTTACCCGGGCACCTATGGCTATGCCCTTGGTTATGAAACCACGGGGCCATCGCCAGAAATGCTCGAATTCACTTTCCAGATCACCACGACAGGTACGGCGAGCAATCCACCCGCACCCCGGAACACTGCGGTGAGTCTGACGGCCAAGCAGTTGACGAAAGCTGGATTTACCAAAACTCCAAATGTCATTGGGTGGGGTGGAACCGCAGATCTGTCCGCATCCCGCGTGAAAGCAGGAGCCCCGGTCACTATTTCGGGCACAGCGCCAGCCGAGATTAAACCCGGATCGTTGCTCAACTTGGCCCGGTTTGTGCCCAGTGACAAAAAAGGTTCAGGTCACATGTCGCCGTTGAATATTGTGACTCGAGTCAATTCCGATCAAACTTATTCCCTCACTTTTGAAATCAATGAGCAGGGTGTGTACGGCTATAACCTCTATCAATTTGTGGGCGAGGAAACAATCTCGGTGGAATTCCAGTTACGCACAACATAGCTCTTTTTTGCACGGAAGTGCTGTGGAGTAATTCACCGCATTATGTGATCTGATGTCCCCATGAGTTTTCACGTGGTCACCGCCAACGTCAATGGAATTCGGGCAACCGCACGTCGTGGGGGTTTGGAGTGGCTTGCTGAATCAAAGGCCGATGTCATTTGCCTTCAGGAAGTGCGAGCCACCACCGAGCAACTCCTCGAGACGCTTGCCGGTTCCGCTTTTGATAAGTGGCATGTTGAGCATGCACCTGCTCCCGAATTAGGTCGGGCTGGTGTCGCGGTTCTGAGTAAATCTCCGCCGACCTCGGTGCGAAATGCGGTCAAGGTTCCCACAATTGACGGCCAAGGGAGGTGGCTCGAATGTGATTTTTCCACGCCCATTGGAGATCTGACGGTCGTGTCGACCTACATTCACTCCGGTGAAGTTGAGACGCCAAAACAAGATGCCAAATTTGCTTTCCTTCAGGGAATGGACCAGCGCTTGTCCACCCTCGCACGGTCGGCTAAAAAGTCCGGGAGAGAAGTTTTAGTGTGTGGGGACTTCAATATTGGTCACCGGGAAGTAGATATCAAGAATTGGAAAGGCAATCGGGGCAAAGCGGGATTTCTAGAAGAGGAGAGGGCTCATCTGGATGGCTGGTTTACCAAGGATTGGATTGATCTGGGCCGGGAGCTCGGGGGCCCGGGCCCGGGGCCGTATACCTGGTGGTCGTGGCGGGGCCGCGGATTTGATACCGATGGCGGCTGGCGGATTGATTATCAAATTGCCACTTCCGGGCTGGCGCAGCGGGCAAAATCAGCGATTGTGGGTAAAGCATCGAGTTATGTAGAGCGGTGGAGTGACCATGCTCCGCTCTCGGTCCATTTTTCTTGAGCGCTCTTCCACTTGAATTTTGTTTCACTTGAATTCTTCCGGGGTAACCTGGTGGACAACGGTATACCCCTAGGGGTATACTCATCCCAGTTCAGTTAATGGCAAATTGTCCGGAAAGGCACGGTGGCATCATGGTGACAACCGCATCGATTACCGAATTGCAAGAAGCATTGACTCGAGGAGACCTGTAATCACATGACATTTACCAGCACACCTCACGTGGTCGTAATCGACTCCATTGGCTTAGGCGATCGCAGCTACGTGGTCCACGATGGAATCTCAGCTCTGGTTGTCGATCCACAACGCGATATTGATCGAGTTGAAAAAGTGCTCGCTGAGCATAATGTCAAATTAACCCACGTTGCCGAAACACATATACATAATGACTACGTGACCGGTGGGCTTGAATTGGCTCGCAAGCACGGAGCGACATATGTAGTTCCTGGCGATGTCGAGTTGGCCTATCTATCTGAGCCATTTGTATTGGCCGTCACTGACGGGGACACATTCAATGTTGGTGACTTTGAGGTCACCGCTATTCACACACCCGGACATACGCCGCACCACATCTCTTATTCCGCCCAAAAAGCCGGCAACCCCGGTGCTGTCTTTACCGGCGGATCCATGTTGTTTGGCAGTGTGGGGCGCCCCGATCTCGTTGCACCTGACTTGACTCTGAAGCAGACACACGACCAGTGGAATTCGGTTCAACGCCTCGCGCAAGATCTCGATGGTGCGACCGGTGTGTTTCCCACCCACGGTTTTGGATCTTTTTGTTCAGCCACTCAAGCTGCCGGCGGCTACGAGTCCACCATTAGCAAGGAGAAGTTGGGCAACCCGGCGCTGACTCAATCAGAAGAAGAGTTCGTCAAGGCACTCCTCGATGGCCTGGATGTCTTTCCCGCGTACTACGCCCACATGGGACCGGCGAATTCAGCCGGCGCACCCGATGTCGATCTAGAGTTGCCCAAGCTGGCTGACCCTGAGGCACTGCGAGCAGCAATCGCCGCCGGCGAATGGGTGGTCGACCTGCGTTCACGCGAAGTTTTCAGTCAGGGTCATATCCCCGGAGCGGTTAACTTTGATCTCGATGGCGCGTTCATCAATTACCTCGCCTGGCTGATGCCGTGGGGAACTCCCGTCACATTGGTTGGCGCGACCACCGAGCAGGTTGAAGCGGCCATGCGCGAGCTCGTGCGCGTTGGAATCAACTCGCCCAAGATGCAGGCGGTGGGCGACCCCAATTTCTGGATGTCCGAAGGCGAATCTCCGGCGACCACGCGCCGGGTGGATTTCCAAGCCCTGAAGACCGAATGGGAGGGCAACCCGCAGGCCACGGTGATTGACACCCGCCAGATCAAAGAATGGGAAGCCGGCCACGTAGACGGCGCCGTTTTCATTCCTTTTTACGAAGTACTAGATCGCCTCGCCGACATCCCCCGCACCGAAGATGTATATGTGTACTGCGGATCCGGGTACCGCGCTGCCGCGGTTGCGTCCATCCTCGCGAACCTTGGTTACGACCGGGTCATCCATGTCGATGACAACTTCTCCAACGCGGCAACCGCTGGTTTGAAGGTGATCACCGATTCCGCTCCACACCGCGAGCCAGGCTGGACTTGGCTTGCATCGCGGGCCAGCGTCCGTGAATTCAATTCGGCCACCGCGGGTGTGTTAGCGGGCTAGCTTCGTTTGGTGAGCTCGTTTGGTGAGCTCGTTTGGTTAATAGTTATTGTTCAATACTTAATTCCCCCGAGGGAGGTCAGCGCTTCCGGTTGAATTCGGGTAGGTTGTACTCCTTCGGGGGTCTTTTTGTTGATTGAACGCACGAGACACCGACATGGGTGGAGGAGATTCGAATGGGTCTAGTCATGACGTACTCCCCAAAAGTTTTCATCCCCCTCACATCTCTTTGCCGGGACCGTTGTGGTTATTGCACATTTGCTAAAAGCCCACATCGAGTAGATACCCCGTACCTGTCGATCGAGCAGGTGGTGGAGGTTGCCAGACAAGGCGCTCAAGCCGGATGCCACGAAGCCCTCTTCACCATGGGTGAGTATCCGGAGTTTCGTTATCCCCAGGCACGTGAGTGGCTCGATACCCAAGGCTTTGCCGACACAATTGATTATTTAGTGCACGCAGCGCAGGCCGTTATAGATGAAACAGGATTGCTTCCCCACGCGAATGCGGGGGCGCTTTCCCGCGAGGATCTCGCCAAGCTGCGCACGGTGTCCCCGAGTCAAGGCATGATGATTGAATCCCTCAACCCTGATTTGGCGGCCCACCGTGGTGCACCGGATAAAGACCCTGAGCGTCGGCTCGCCACTTTGAACTGGGCCGGTGAACTGGCAATTCCGTTCACCACGGGGATATTAATCGGAATTGGGGAATCTCGAGAAGACCGAGTGATTGCACTGGAGGCAATTGCTCAGTCCCATGAAAAATACGGCCATGTTCAAGAAGTAATTGTGCAGAACTTTGTTCCCAAAGCGGACACGGAAATGCGAAATTGGCCTGCATGTAGCACCGAGGAATTGGTGGAGACCCTGCGAATCGCTCGGGAAATCCTGCCGGCGGATATTCACCTACAGGCTCCACCAAACCTCACCGCTGATATTGCGGCCCTACTCGAATCTGGAATAGATGACTTTGGGGGGATTTCCCCAGTGACTTCAGATTTTGTTAATCCAGAGATGCCTTGGCCGTCCATTGAATCCCTTCGAACAGCAACCGAGTTAGTGGGAGGTTCGCTAGTACCGAGATTAACCGTGTACCCGGAATTTGTTCGAAATCCTGAAATTTGGATTGATCCAGCATTGCACTTCGCTGTTATGGATCGCAGCGATGCCAATGGTTTCGCCCGCGATGATCCTGGAGCAGTTTTCCCGGAAAAATACGCTGATGCAGTCAATGTCGGCACCGGAGCTGAAGTTATCCAGGTGGGTCGGAGATCCACCGCGTGGTACTCCGGTGCTGACACGCCCCCGTCAGTGATTATTAGCGAGACAAGTCACGTCAAAGCGTCGCCACTCATTGCTGAGATTTTGAGTGGGGTCCGAGCAGGTTCGATGATCGATGAACAGCAGATCACTCAACTTTTCAAAGCCCGTGGCAACGATGTTGTTGCAATTGCGCACTTGGCAGATGCCTTGCGCCAGGAGGCTGTGGGAGATGTTGTTACCTTCGTTCGGAATCGGAATATCAATTACACGAATGTCTGCACCTTCAAGTGCACTTTCTGCGGATTCTCGAAAGGTCCGCTGTCATTGAATCTTCGAGGTAATCCTTATCTGTTGTCGGATCAGGAGATTGTTGATCGCGTTCTTGAAGCCCAAGATTTGGGCGCAACAGAAGTGTGCTTACAAGGCGGAATACACCCCAGTTTTGATGGCGAATATTACGTCGATGTTGCAAAACTCGTAAGTCAAGCTGCACCAAAGATCCACATCCACGGGTTTACCGCCTTAGAGGTGCTGGAGGGATCACGCAGGTTAGGTGAACCCCTTGTCGAGTATCTACTTCGACTCAAAACTGCCGGACTCAAATCGCTACCGGGTACGGCTGCAGAAATCCTCTCCGACGATATTCGGGCGGAGATTTGCCCGGACAAGATCAACACTGAAGAGTGGTTAATGGTCCATGAAACGGCACACTCAATTGGTCTGACATCAAATATCACCATAATGTTCGGCAGTATCGAAAGGCCAGAGCATTGGGCCAAGCACATTGTGCGCACTCGAGCGGTGCAGCAACGCACCGGTGGCTTCACGGAATTTATCCCACTGCCATTTGTGCATATGGCCGCTCCCATTTATTTGAAGCGTAAGTCTCGTCGGGGTCCCACTTGGCGG
>CAITYI010000151.1 GCA_903896585.1 uncultured bacterium | reverse complement strand
TCGGGAATGCCACCGGTGCTGAGCGATTAATATGAATCAAGCAAACGGCAGTATGGACATCATGGAGCTTGCGGTTCAACTCGCACGCACCGGACAGTCGTATGCCCTTGCAACAGTCGTTTGGCGCAAGCCACCTTCGTCGGGCCAACATGGTTCAAAAGCGGTGATCACCTCTGATGGACAACTGCACGGCTGGATTGGTGGCGCATGCGCTGAGCCGGTGGTGATCCGAGAAGCAAAAAGAGTCCTGGCTGCGGGTGAACCCTCGTTGATCTGGCTCGGTCAAGATGCGGATTTCGCCGACATGCACATCCCGGATGGAGTACTGACAATTCCCATGTCGTGCCAAAGCGAAGGGGCCCTGCAGCTTTACATCGAACCGGTTCTCGTGGCACCCGAAGTAGTGATTGTGGGGCGCTCACCCATGGCCGTGACCCTGTTGGAACTAGTTCGTGGTGTTGGCTGGCAGGGTGAGTTAATTGATGGGTCGGCCTTCACCGCCGACATGGTGCATTCGGGCAGCATCGTGATTGTGGCAACGCAAGGGCATGGCGATGAAGAAGTTTTGGAGACCGCTCTGGGCGGAAGTC
The DNA here is from genome assembly GCA_903896585.1 of uncultured bacterium. GTDB lineage: Bacteria > Actinomycetota > Actinomycetes > S36-B12 > S36-B12 > UBA4592. Next base: position 1,836 of record CAITYI010000151.1, on the reverse strand, counting down.
CGGCATTCATTGGACTGGTGGCTTCGGCTAAGCGGGGCGAGGCCGTCAAGGGCTACCTGATCGATCGTGGCGTTTCACCGGAAAAATTGGCAGCCGTTAATGTCCCGGTAGGGCTGGATCTTGGGCACACCACACATCGTGAAATAGCGGTGGCGATCCTTGGTGAATTAGTCCAACGGCGGGCGGCAGGAGAATTACGGCCGGTGTTGGTGAGTCAGTCAACCAAGTCCGAACCTGAAGAGGTAATCGACCTAGTGTGCAATATGACGGTTGCCTCGGTCCCCGAAAACAGGCCCTTTGAATATCACGGTGTCACGTACTACTTCTGCGCTCCCGGCTGTCGGGTGGCGTTTGAAAAAGATCCAGAAAAATTCATCAAGCGGGAGGTTCCATGTTAATTACCCAAACCTTCGACATGGATCAGCCAGTCGAACAAGTGTGGAATTTCTTCGATGATATTCCTCTGGTTGCAGCGTGCATTCCCGGTGCGGACCTCACTGAAAAGGTGAGTGACGATGAATACCGTGGAGATGTCACAATCTCGGCTGGTCCGGTGAAGTTGGAGTTCACGGGAGTGGTCAAAATTAAGAGCCGCGACGACGCCCGAAAGGTGATCGTGCTCGATGCTTCCGGTGCAGATAAAAAGGGTCGCGGGTCAGCTAGTGCAATGCTGGACATCTCACTCGTTCCGCTAGGTGGTCAGACACGGGTAAACATGAGCATGGACCTTGCTATTTCAGGTGCCGCGGCTCAATACGGACGCGGATTGGTGAAAGACTTCACCGGGGTACTTGTGACCCAAACCGCGGGATCCATGAAAATGCGCATGACCGCGATCGCCGAAGGTCGCGATCCAATGTCAGTCGGGGGGCCCAAGGCGGCCAGTGGTCTCGCAATTGGCTTCAGCGCTTTTTCCATGGCTGCGAAACGAGTATTTGCCCGGTTCTTCCTGCCCTATCAGTCGGCACCTAGCCGTTAGTCCGGAGGTAAATTAAATGAGTCTATGGATGTGGGGAAATCTAATCCTCCTCATTGTGGTGGTGCCACTGTTGGTAATGCTGCTTAGCCGGCTACTCGCTGCGCTTGAGCAAATCCGTGCTGCGGCGCAGGACACCCTTGATGGTGGCGTGGCACTCATTGGTGCGTTGCACAACACGCCAGAGTTACTGGCAACGACAGATGTTGTCATAAAAGAAGTGGCCAACGGTGCGGTGCGCTATGCCGGTCCGGTTTCTAAGTTGCTGGGATAGGAGAAGTTATGCCAATTGATGCAGTTATTACGCTCATTCTCGGAGCACTGATTATCGGTGCCGCCGCACTCGGTCTCTCGCGCGCCATTGGGCATCTTGCCGCGACCGAGAAGACCTTGGACACGCTCGACGGTGGGGTTCAGGTCATTGCTGCCCAGACCTCGACTGTGGTTCCGGTTGTCGCATCGGTTAATGCGAGTTTGGCCCCTGTCCGCGACTTCGCCAATTCGATCTAAGGAGGGTTCATGGATTTTTCTGGACATGAAGGCTGGCTCATCGGCTACATCATCGGGCTGGTTGTAGTTCTCGTTGTTGTTGCGCTCGTCATTCCGATTCTGGTGAGTGCCTGGCGAATTGGTACCCAAGCCGGCAAGATCCTCGCTGGTTTGGAGCAGGCTGAGACAAACACCGCTGGACTTGCTGGCCTAAACGAAACAATTACATCTGCATTGGCAGTCATCGCTGGGCTCAAGCGCGGCCGTACCAGATTAGGAGGATGACATGGATGCCCAAACCGAACAGTTGTGGATGATCGCAAACGATTTAGGACTCGTAGTTGTCGTGGCAGTGGCCGCACTACTCACGC
>CAITYI010000150.1 GCA_903896585.1 uncultured bacterium | reverse complement strand
TTCGGAAACATGGTGAATATCGCGCAGGTGCTCAAGTCGGGGGTCACCGGCGGGTACACACAGGACTTTGTCATCGCCACCGGCTTCATCGGTCATGCGGAACATGCCCACGGCCCGGCACCGGATGACCACACCGGGGAAGGTGGGTTCTTGGACCAGTACCAGGGCATCGAGGGGATCCCCGTCCAGGCCGAGGGTGTCTTCAATGAAGCCGTAGTCGTGGGGGTAGCGGGTGGAGGTGAACAGCATTCGATCAAGGCGAATGCGCCCGGTGTGGTGGTCGACTTCGTATTTATTGCGACTGCCCCCAGGAATTTCAATGGTGACGTCAAATTCCAGTGGCTCCATGACCTGAACAATAGTGGTGGTGAGCAGGAGTCACTTATATCAAGGGTGACTTAGAGTAGTGACGATGTCTCCTCTTGCGCGCCGGTCAATCGTGGGCTCACTCGCCAGTGTCCTCGCGCTTGCGCTTGTGATTAACCCGCAGGTGGTGCTCGCGGCTCCACCAACAGGACCGACACCCTCGGTGTATTCCCCGCTGAATCAAAGCGCCCCGATTCCCACCACGGCAGGTATTGATCGAGCGCTCGGAGCGCTCGTTGACTCACCTTCGGTGGGTGCGTTCTCCATGCTGGTGATTGATCCGGTGACCGAACGCACGTTGTATACCGATAAATCCAGTACCAAAAGAATCCCGGCATCGGTGATCAAGGTGCTGACCGCTGCAGCGGTGCTCAGCACTTTTGGCCCGAATTATCAAGTGAGCACCCCGGTCAAAATTCAAGGCGATTCGGTGTACCTGGTCGGGGCGGGAGATCCGCTCATGCCGCGCGCCAAAGGTGCAGGCTCCCTGAAAGCACTCGCACAGCAAACCGCACAATCACTAAAGACTCGGGGACAGAAAAAGATTCAATTGATTTTCGATGACTCCCTGTTCACCGGGCCCGCACTAGGGCCGGCGTGGAAAAGCACCTATCCACGTTTGGGCGTGGCAGCGCCGGTGAATGCGCTGACGGTGGGTGGGGCTCGGGTGAGTCCCGGGTCAATTGCTCGCGTGAGCAACCCGGCCAAACAAACCGCCCAGTTATTTGCTCAACGTCTGCGCAATCAAGGAATCGCGGTAACCAAAATTCGCGGGGGATCCACCCCCACCAGCGCAACTCAATTGGCTTCGGTGTCATCTCAACCCATGTCGGACCTTGTCGGTGTCATGTTGCTCGATTCAGATAACGATGTCGCAGAAATCCTTGCGCATTTAGTTGGAGTCAAAGTTGCCGGCGAAGGTTCATTTACCGGCGGGGCTCGAGCCATGACTTCGGTGCTCGCATCCAAGGGAATTGACACAGCCGACCTGAAGCTTTTTGACGGCAGTGGTTTGTCTACCCGCAACCGCGCATCCAGTGAAGTTATTGGTCAAGTTTTTACCGACATGGTGCGCGGTGACCAACCTCAGTGGGCAGCTATCGCAACGGGTCTACCCATTGCGGCGGAAACGGGAACACTGGATGACCGGTTTGACTCCAAGGGGACGCGCGCCGGTGCGGGTGTGGTGCGCGCCAAGACCGGTTCGCTGACCGGCGTTGCAAGTTTGGCCGGAACAATCATGGATCGAAGTGGCCGATTATTGGTGTTCGTCATGATGGGAAATAAGGTCAGGTCAATCACGAGTGCCCGCAACACCATGGATCTCATGGCAGCGTCGTTGGCCAAGTGCGGGTGCACGTGATCTGATGACCACCATCACCATTGCAAACATCCCGCATTGGGGCATATTGCGTTCGGCTGCAGAGCGCACCATGCCAACCGGGCCGAATATTTCACTGGGCGAGGCACAAAAAGCCGTGCGCGACCTCAAGAGGTACGCACTCAGTGCTGCCTATCACGTCAAGGCACTCACCGAACTTGATGCCGGAGATGCGTTACCCGCGGTCATTGTTGACCGCGCCGGCTGGGTTGAATCCAATGCAATTGGCATGCAGCATGTCATTGAGTTTGTCCAGAAAGAATCATCTTTTCTCGACCCACTCGGCGACCGAGCCGGTGCCATTCAGGCAGGGTTGGCTTTGGGGTGGGCATCGGGAAAAGTCCTTGGCCAATACGAAGCATTCACTCAACCTGGGCGACTGCTCCTTGTTGCGCCGAATATCGTCAAGACCGAAAGGGCACTGAAGGTCAAGCCACGGGATTTCCGCATGTGGGTGTGTTTGCACGAAGAAACCCACCGGGTTCAGTTCGGTGCGGTTCCCTGGATGCAGCAGTATTTCTTGGACCTGATCGCAGAGTTCGTGCAAGCATCCCGACTACCCACCCAGGAATTAGCGGTGCGGGTTGCTCGGATCGTGTACGAATTAGCGCGACGCAGCGATGCCAGCATTCTTGAGTTAGTGCAGTCTAATGAACAAAAAGAGGTGTATCACAAGATCAGCGCGCTCATGACCCTTCTTGAGGGCCACGCCGATTACATCATGGATCTTGGCGGACCCCGACTGATTCCATCTGTCGCCACGATCCGGGAAGGCTTCGAGGCAAAGCGGGATCAGAACAAGGGATTCGTGTCACACCTACTCGGCATGAATGAAAAACTCGATCAGTACCGCAATGGTGCCGCATTCGTTCGCGAGAGTGTGCAGCATTTAGGCATGTCTGGGTTTAACCAAGTGTGGGACTCACCCGAGTCACTTCCTACCTTGACCGAAATCGCAAACCCGAGTGAGTGGCGAACTCGTATCTCGAAGACCCTCACATGACCCAAGTTTTCTCGGACTCGGACTCGGGCACGTGGGCATCACCCACCGTGCTGTCTTTGCGCAATGCAGTGCGTGCCAGTCTCCCGGCTGATACGCAATCGGTGTTCGTTGGCTGTTCGGGTGGCCCAGATTCACTTGTCCTCACGGCGGTGGCGTGTTGGGTGGGTGTACGCGCAGGTTTTCAGGTGCACACGGTGACGGTGGATCACCAACTGCAAGCAGACTCCGCAGGGATTGCCCACACCGCAGCCGATCAGGCCACAGAGTTGGGCGCAGCGAGTGCTCAGGTGGTCACCGTCAACGTGACCGGCATGGGCGGCATGGAAGCTGCTGCTCGCCAAGCGCGCCGGGAGGCGCTGATCGGCGCAGCCAAGGGGGCACCGATTCTGCTCGGGCACACGGCAAACGACCAGGCCGAGACCGTGCTGCTGCGATTACTGCGCGGTGCCGGCAC
>CAITYI010000149.1 GCA_903896585.1 uncultured bacterium | reverse complement strand
ATCGGAAATAAGGACTTGACCATTGTTGACCGCTGACTTTTCAGCCCACCGGTAATACTTCGCGCCCAATCCGCGCCACTTCTCTCGCTTGGATTCCAAGCCGTCCAGATGAATGGCCGTGGGAATACCGGCAAGTTTCAAAGGACCGATGAATGGGGCGTTACCCGCGTTCATGAGAATGCAGTCATGCGGGTGATCTTTGATGATTGCATGCGCACTGCTCAGCGCTGAGTGACTGAGGGTTTCGGCCATTCGGTGGTGGATCGCCGGCAGATTCACCAACTTCATGCCCCGGTACTCGGTGATTTTCTGATCAGGGTTGCGGCAGTAGACCGTGACGCGGTGGCCCTTGGCTGCAAGGCGTGAACCGATTTCCTCCACCGCCGTTTCAAAGCCGCCGTACCGGGCGGGGGCGCCGCGGGTTCCCATGAACGCAATGGTGAGTTGCGTTGCACGATTTGCTTGGGTGGCCACGGGTCTACGGTACTTGGCGCGGCGGGTACCGCTGCTAGCCTGCACTCGTGGAAGCCCGCGAACTCTCTCTTGCCGGTGTGTGGGAGTTCACCCCGATCCTGCGGGGCGATGACCGCGGTGTGTTCCTCGAATCCTTTAAATCAGAGCTCTTTGAGTCGGTGGTGGGACGGCCGCTGGATTTGGCGCAAATGAATGTCTCGATCTCCCGCACCGGAACGGTTCGCGGGGTGCACTTTGCTGACGTTCCACCCGGTCAGGCGAAGTATGTCCAGTGCTTTGCTGGGCGGATTCTGGATATTGTCGTGGATATTCGAGTCGGGTCGCCCACCTTCGGTGCCTTTGACACAGTTGAGTTATCTGATGCCACCCGCACCGGGCTGTTCATTCCCGAGGGATTTGGTCACGCGTTCTGCGCACTGAGTGATTCGGCAACGGTGGGGTATTTGTGCTCTGAGGAGTTCTCGCCGACTCGCGAGCATGGAATTCACCCGCTGGACCCGGAATTGGGATTGCCGTGGCCGAACGTGGATTCGGTGGTGTTGTCACCGAAGGATTCTGCGGCGCCAACGCTGGCGGAAGCTGTTGCTTCCGGGTTATTGCCCAATTACGCGGCGTGCCTTAAGTTCCGTGACACGGTGAATGGTCGCAACACGTGAGTCGTGAACTGATCTTCACGGCCACCTACAACGAAGCAGCCAATATCGAACCGTGGGTGCGCGGAGTTGTTGCCGCTCGGCCTGACGCAGATATTTTGATTGTCGATGACTCCTCCCCCGATGGCACCGGAGCGGTTGTGGAGAAACTGGTAGTTGAGTTCCCGCAGATCACCCTGCATTCCCGTCCCGGTAAATCGGGATTAAGTAGCGCGCATATACACGCAATGCAATATGCCCTGGACAACAACTATGACACCTTGGTGACCATGGACGCTGATGGTTCGCACCAGCCCGCACAAATTCCTGCGGTAATGGGCGGTTTGCGAAATGCTGACTTCTGCATTGGCACCCGCACGCGCGGAGGCTCCCACCAGGCCGCGCTGCCCCGCCGAATTCTCAGTCACGGGGCCAATCTGACCGCACGAGTGCTGCTGCCCATGGGGATCAGTGAGTACACCACGTCATTTCGGGCATTCGATCCGGTTGCCCTGCGTGCCGTGTTGGCTCACGACTTCTCCGCATCCGGCTACGCATTCTTTATTGAGTGCCTTGAAGTTATGCATCGCGCTGGAGTAAGCATGACCGAGGTGCCCATTGATTTCCTCGACCGCTTTTCGGGGACATCGAAAATTCCTAAGAATCAGATTTACTTGAGCATGTTGGCACTCACGCGACTTTCCATAAATCGAATCCCGTTTACTCGCGCCAGGAATTAATTAACGGCACACTCGGGGCACAACGCAGACGGCGGAATGATCACCTGAACCGTGGTGAAACGCTGCGGGTCGAGCTTGCGACCTTCGGCTTCTAAGAGAATGCCGGAGTCGGGACGGAACCAATACGCGGCAACATCAAGATCTGCGTTGACCGTCTGGGTGAATGCGGTGTACTCCAGAGTTGCCAGGTCGTACGGGAAAGGTGGCAGACCGCCGTAGAAATCACGCTGCTCCACCGACAAGGTGCCCGTCAAACTTCCCAGCCATAAATTCACCAGTAATCCGGAGCCATCCCACTGCAGTGAGGTGTACTTCAGATTGTTCCCAGAATCAATGGCGGTATTTGCGGTGGCAATAATGCCCTCGCCAACGAGTTCATTCTCCACGCCATTCGCTCGAATGACACCCGCTTCAACT
>CAITYI010000148.1 GCA_903896585.1 uncultured bacterium | reverse complement strand
GGTGACATTGAGCCGGTGCACCTGCGGGCGGGCGACACCCGGGAGCTGACAACAGTTGTGGCACGACTGGTTGGTTTCGGTTATGAACGTGTTGATCTTGTTGAGCGCAGAGGCCAAGTGGCCGTTCGCGGTGGAATATTAGATGTATTTCCCCCCACCGAAGAACATGCGCTGCGCCTGGAATTCTGGGGCAATGACATTGAGGAAATCCGATACTTCGCGGTCTCAGATCAACGAACTCTGGAACTTGCGCCACATGGTTTGTGGGCCACGCCGGTAAGGGAGTTGCTCTTAACCGAGAGTGTTCGTGAAAAAGCTCAAGCTCTTGGGGCTGAGCACATTGAGGTCGCAGCAATGTGCGAGTCACTTGCCTTAGGAATTCCGGTCGAGGGCATGGAATCTCTGTCACCTGTCTTGGCAGGACACATGAAACCCTTATCCGAGTTTCTAGCTCATGAAAGTTCCATTGTTCTAGTGGAGCCGGAGAGAATTCGGGCTCGTGCATTTGATGTGGTGAAAACTGCTGAGGAATTTCTCACCGCGGGGTGGCACAGCGCTGCGGTAGGGGGATCGGCACCCATTGATTTTTCTGGTTCCATGTTTACCACCATTGAATCAGTTCTTGCTGGAATCCAGACTAAATCGGGATCAGTGTGGAACTTAACGCCATTGGGAGTAGATGAAACCACCAGTCAATCGAATGTAGTTACCGTCGATTCCAAATCTGTGGAAAATTACCGTGGAAAGCCGGAACAGTTAATCTCCGATATTCGATTGTGGCTGACACAGCAGAAAAAAGTAGTGCTGGTGGCACAGGGCAGAGGCCCCCTCGAGCGCATGTCTGAGGAACTTGGTGGAGCAGATATTGGCGTGATCATTGCAGAAAATCTGCCTACTGAACTTCAGGGTGACACGGTCTATCTGGTGCCATGTTCTCTTGAACAGGGATTTATTCTCCCTGGGTCAAATCTGTGCGTGCTTTCAGAAGCAGACATTGTCGGTCAAAAGTCAGCGACCAAAGATATGCGAAAAATGCCGAGCAAACGCCGCGGAGCCATTGATCCGCTCACACTCACGGCTGGCGATTTCATTGTGCACGAACATCACGGTGTTGGGCGCTATGTCGAAATGATTACCCGCACTGCGGCAGGAGCGGAGCGCGAATATTTGATCATTGAATATGCAGCAAGTAAGCGCGGTCATCCAGCGGATCGACTTTTTGTACCAATGGATCAACTGGACCTCGTCACACGCTACGTCGGTGGTGAGTCACCAACCGTGCACAGATTGGGCGGGGCTGATTGGCAGAAAGCAAAAGGCCGAGCTCGCAAGGCGGTAAAACAGATAGCCGGTGAACTGATTCGCCTCTACGCCGCCCGTCAAAGTGCTCAAGGTTATTCATTTAGCCCTGATACTCCGTGGCAGAGTGAACTCGAAGATGCGTTTGTGTATGTGGAGACCCCTGATCAACTCAGCACCATCGACGAAGTAAAGCGCGACATGGAACGTACAGTCCCCATGGATCGGTTGATATGTGGGGATGTTGGGTATGGAAAAACCGAGATCGCCATTCGTGCGGCATTCAAGGCGGTGCAAGACGGAAAACAAGTGGCGGTATTGGTACCAACAACCCTTCTTGTGCAGCAGCACATGTCAACGTTCACGGATCGATATTCGGCATTTCCCATCAAAGTGGCGGCGCTATCCCGTTTCACAACGACGGCCGAGTCCAAGGCAACCCTCGAAGGTCTGGCAAATGGCACGGTGGACGTTGTTATTGGAACTCACCGACTGCTCACGCCAAGTGTCAGATTCAAAGACCTTGGGTTGGTAGTAGTAGATGAAGAGCAGCGATTTGGGGTGGAACACAAGGAGCATCTCAAGGCGATCCGCACCAATGTCGATGTTCTTGCCATGAGTGCAACACCAATTCCGCGAACACTGGAAATGGCTGTGACCGGAATCCGTGAAATGTCAGTTATTCAAACACCACCTGAGGAAAGACATCCTGTTTTGACCTTTGTCGGTCCTTATGATGAAAAACAAATCACTGCAGCGATCCACCGTGAACTTCTGCGTGATGGCCAAGTCTTCTTTATTCACAATCGAGTGGAATCCATCGATCGGGTCGCGGGTAAAATCCGGGATCTCGTCCCGGAAGCACGCATTGCCGTTGCCCACGGCCAAATGTCTGAGGGCGCATTAGAAAAGGTGATTATTCAATTTTGGGAGAAGGAAATTGATGTTCTGGTTTGTACAACAATTGTGGAGTCGGGCATCGACATTCCAAATGCGAATACTTTGATTGTTGATCGCGCAGATAAATTCGGCCTTTCCCAGATGCATCAATTGCGAGGTCGGGTAGGTCGTGGCCGCGAGCGTGCCTACTCCTATTTTCTGTACGATCCCAATAAACCGCTGACCGAAACAGCGCACGAGCGTCTCGCGACCATCGCGCAGCGCACCGATCTTGGATCCGGTATGCAGATTGCCCTCAAAGACCTGGAAATCAGGGGTGCGGGAAACCTGCTGGGTGGCGAACAAAGCGGCCACATTGCCGATGTCGGATTTGACCTGTACTTGCGTCTTGTCGGAGAGGCGCTGGCGGAGTACAAAAATGAACCTGTTCGGGATTCCAACGACGTTCGAGTAGAACTACCAATTAATGCACATATTCCTGAGTCCTATGTCCCTCAGGAGCGGCTGCGGCTCGAGGCCTACCGAAGGTTGGCAGACGCTGCTACGGACGCAGCTGTCAGTGAGGTGAGTGCGGAACTGGTGGATCGATACGGGATTTTGCCCCCGGAAGTAGCGACTCTTCTTGCGGTCTCCCGATTTCGAGTTCTTGCGAAATCGCATGGTGTTGAGGAAGTAATCTCGGCCGGAAACTCAATCCGGATTCATCCGGTCGAACTTCCTGAGTCCCGATCCATGCGGTTGAACCGCCTTTACCCTCGCACCACCATCAAGCCGACAACCCGAACGATCCTGGTTCCCAAGCCCGGGGGAGTCGGTACTCCTCCGCTCCGCGATGGGGCTCTTCTAGAATGGCTTCACGAATTGTTCGACGTCCTCTTTTCCACCCCTTAATGTTCGGAGTTTGTGTGAAGTTGTCGCGGAATGTCATTTCAGGTGTTGCCATTGCGGTTCTTGGACTGGGTGCGTTGTCCCTCACCGGTTGCGGGGCAAATCAAGCGGGTGCAGCGGCACTTCTTGGCGACGAGAGGATCTCCGAAAGTGAACTGAATGAACAAGTTCAGGCGCTCCTGTCCACTCAAGGCTCGCCCGCACCGGATTCATCTGCTGAGATCATTACTCTGACCCTCGATCGATTGATCACCACCAATTTGGTCAATCAGCTGGCTGAACGCGAGGGTGTGGCAATTGACCAGGGTGAAGTGGACGCTATTCGTCTTCAGTATCTCGCCCAAGCGGGTGGAGAGGCTGAACTTGAAAATCTACTATTGCAACAAGGTGTATTGCCGAACCAAATCGACTCCGTGATCACGCTGAATTTGCAAGTGACAAAGTTGGGTCAGGAATTAGCACCGGATCAAGAACCTGATATTCAAGGCCAGGCGGTGTTTGTTGCAGTATCGGAATTGAGTGTGGAACTTGACACTGAAGTTGCCCCGCGCTTTGGCACATGGGATGCCGAAAACCTGACGATTGGCCCAGTAACCAATAGCGTTTCCGAACCACTGAGTGTTGAACTCGGACAGGGATAGTCGCATTGCAGGGGAGTCGATTCACCGACCTGGTGTCGGTCATGAACCGACTGAGGTCCCCTGGTGGGTGCCCGTGGGATGCAGAACAAACCCATGAAACTTTGGTGGAGTACCTGATTGAAGAGGCACATGAATGTGTGGAAGCAATTGAATCGGGTGATCAAGCTGCCATGCAAGAGGAACTTGGGGATCTGCTTCTTCAGGTGGTATTCCACTCTCGAATCGCCGAACCCCAGTGGGACATTGACTCGGTAGTCAGTGGAATTACCAACAAACTCATTGCTCGCCACCCCCATGTCTTCTCGGACGACATCGCTGACACTGCAGGTGATGTTGAAGATTCGTGGCATGTGCGCAAGGCGAAAGAGAAAGGTCGGGATTCCTTGACGGAAGGAATTCCTGAATCGCTACCCGCACTCATTCGGGCTGCCAAATTACAATCCCGAACAAAATCTTTGCACGTTACTCCCACACTCCAGGCAGACCGCGCGAGCGGCTTACTAGGGGAATTACACAACCAAGAAGAATTAGGCGACCTCCTCTATGAATTAGTGCGCCTTGCCCGGTCCCGAGGGTGGGATGCCGAGGGAAGTTTGCGCTCTGCTGTGCGTCGCAGGATTGATGTCATCAAGGACATTGAGGGAGCCAAGGAACGTGAACTCGGCTACTGAGGAGTTTCGACGGATATCAATGCAGGCTATTGATTTTCTGTTGGAGCAAGATCCGGTAACGGCCACCTGGCTCGGTGACCGTAGATTTGATTCCCAATTGCCGGACATGTCGGTTAAAGCAATGGGTCGCCAGACACTGGTCCTTGAGGATTTCCTCACTGAACTTGATGCTGTTGACGATGTCGAGTTGGAAAACCATGACCTTGTGGATTTGGAAATCTTGAGAGCGCAACTGTTGAAAGTGCATTTTGCACTCACCCAAGTTCAAGAACCGACATGGAACCCCATGGTCTGGAACCCGGGTACCGCTATTCATTTACTCCTCAACCGTGATTTCGCACCGGAACAGGAAAGACTCGGCAATGCTCGTGCGCGGGCCTTGAGTATTCCGGCATTTCTTGAGTCGGCCCGCGAAACACTGGGGAACATGCCCGCCATTCACGTGGAAACAGCCATAAGCCAGTTGAGGGGGTCGTTGCACTTAGTGGAATCAATTGATTTGCCACCCGAGCCCGCACTTGCACTTGTCCAACATATTGAGTGGCTTGAGCAGCGCTTGCCTGAGTCAACACGATCGCCACGTTGCGGGTCTGATTTGTACGCCGGTATTTTGTGGCATTCCCTTGACCAAGCAATTGATGCCAATGAACTTCTGGATAAAGCACACACGTATTTGGATGTTCTCGCTCATTCCATGTTGGATATTGCCGAGGAGTACCTCACCCTCGTCAAAGTCGATATGGGCAATGACCCAATTCGAACTGCGCTCAATCACATAGCAGCGATGTCGCCGGTAACAAATGACACAGTCTTGGGTTTAGTGGAATCAGCATTGAACTCCAGTCGCGAGTTTGCTTCACAACATGACCTCGTCTCGATACCGGATATTCACACAGATGTGATTGAAATGCCCGAGATTCATCGGGGGGTAGCGGTGGCCTACTGCGATGCACCAGGCCCGTTAGAAAAAGCCAATGTCCCGACTTTTGTGGCCGTAGCACCGACACCCACAAGTTGGTCTGTAGAAAGGCAAGAGAGTTTTTATCGGGAATACAACGCCGTCCAAATCCATGACCTGACCATCCATGAAGCATTCCCTGGGCATGTATTGCAGCTGGCGCTTAGTCGGCAAGGTGCCCATCAAAGTGTTGTTCGCCGATTCGGAATGAGCGGTGTTTTCGTTGAGGGGTGGGCGGTGTACTCGGAGGAGTTCATGATTGAAGCCGGATACTCACCCGAACCTGGTCAATTGAGTCACCTTGCAATTCGACTTCAGCAACTCAAAATGCAGTCCCGCATGACCATTAACACCATCCTGGATATCAGTGTTCACTCAAAAGATATGTCTGAAGATGAAGGCATGTCGCTGATGCTTGAGCGCGGGTACCAAGAGGAGGGTGAAGCAACGGGGAAATGGCGACGAGCACTCCTCACGGCCGGTCAACTCCCGACCTATTTTGTGGGGTACCTCTCGGTCAAGGAATTGGCCGGCGATCTGCAAATACTCCACCCCGATTGGGCTCCACGCCAAGTCCATGATCTGATGTTGTCGTATGGGTCACCCGCCCCACGTTATGTAAGAGAGTTGGTTGGACTGTGAAAATGCGGATTTTTATTGGAATTTCAATACTTACGTTAGGTTTATCGGCGTGCTCGTCAGCGCCTGAACCTGTTGCCACCCCCGATCCGCCCATCATTGTTTCAACTCCAAGCAGTTCTCCACCCGATGATCCCTGTGCGGTGATTGATCGGATGGAAGAGCAGTTCAGCACCAGTGTGGCTGGCTTCATTGCGGACCCGAGCCAAGACGCACTCGTTGTCCTTGAAAATGAATTCAATGCTCAGGTTGAGTTGCTGGAATCATTGATGGAGGCACTTGATCCTGAGTCTGAAACAAAAAACCAGTTGGATAATGCTTTGAGCCAAAAGGACGAAGCTGTGCGGCAGTTCACTGAAAGTACGCAGACTGACAACATTATTGAAAAGGGCATCTTGTTGGCGGGGGCTGTTGTTGCGGCACAAGATGCAGTTTTCACAGCCCAGGAACTGTTATCCACGTTGTCCACGGATTTGGCCTGCCCCTAAAGCGCATTCGTCGTGGTAGAACCTCATCGGAGAAAATCTTCCCGAACGGTTTCCCAAGCCATCTAACAGGCGCAAGTGCCGATCTCTCCCTACAGTTAGCGCAATTGCAATGCTGCGCTCAATAAGGAGGTTTTCCTCGTGTCTTTTATTGTAAGAAATTTCCAAGACAGTGACCTTGAGCCAGTGGTGCACTTGTGGGAGGTCACACCCGGCATGGCCTCAGTTTTCTCGATAGCCGAATGTATTGCGGCATTGCGTGCAGGCGGGACTGCGGTTGTGGCCGTGCATCAAAATATTGTGGTCGGTGCTGCCGTTGCCAGCATCGCCGAATCGAGGGCCTGGGTCATGCGAATAGCGGTCGATCCAGCGCATCGGGGGGAAGGCATGCCATCGGCATTGCTTAATCATCTCGAGGGCAGACTCGTGAATGTCGGTGTGGCCACAATTTCGTACCTTCTCGCTGAAGAAGAGCAAATGTCTGAGGGACTTCTCCGCGCCGGTTATGTTCGTCAGGAACCAGCGGCCTACTGGGAAAAGCGCGAGGCCCTCACACCGGGCGAGGCCACCACGCTAAGTGCGTTAGGTGGACGGGTGCTGACCCGCGATCTGTGGAAGCGACTTGCTGGAATGCATGGAGAGAAAGACATTATTGACAAAAGAGTTGTCATGCCGCTCAGTAATCCGGAGCGAGCATCAGCTCACGGAGTCGCGCCACCGCATGCAATCGTTCTATTTGGGCCACCTGGAACAGGTAAGACCACATTTGCTCGCGCAATTGCGTCACGATTGTCGTGGCCTTTTGTTGAGATTTTTCCCTCCCGCCTCACCACAGAACCGGCAGGGTTGGCGCAGGCCCTCCACGACACATTCGCCCTCATTGATGACTTGGAAAAGGTACTGGTATTTATCGATGAAGTTGAGGAGATCGCCTCGACGCGAGAAGGCGTTGGGAAGAGTCCAGCCCATGGCGTGACCAATGAATTACTCAAGATTATTCCCGCATTTCGACAACGTGATACCCGCCTTTTGGTCTGCGCCACAAACTCAGTTCGAACCCTTGATCAGGCGTTCATGCGCCCGGGTCGCTTTGATTACGTGATTCCCATTGGTCCACCTGATTCCATTGCCCGCGCCGCAATCTGGGAGTCTTTTGTTTCCCAGTCATCGAGATTGGATGTAGATATTGCAGCCCTAGTTTCAGCGTCAGAACACTTCACTCCGGCAGATGTGGAGTTTGCATCACGTTCGGCCGCCCAGGTTTCCTTTGAGCGGGAAATGAATAGCGGTGAGGTGAGCGAATTGGTGGGAGCGTCAACCGAGGACTATTTGCGGGCAATTTCCCAGACCAGGCGAACTGTTTCTGACGTTGACATCGAACTATTCGAGGAAGACATCGCGCTGTACGGGCGTTTATGAGTGGCCGAGGCCAATCGTTCAGAAGATCTTCAGCCTCAGGAAACCCGGTAAATGTCTCTACCCCGTGAATGTCAGACCCTCGCGCGACAGTAACCATGTTCGAAACCATAGTGAGAATCAACTGCGTTGAAACTTAATGCACAGAGTCACATGGAGTTGAACTCGGCCGTAATCGGGGGGATGGGTCGAGGGCGCGTCGCGAAACGGGGGTCACGTTCGCTGGCGCGCCCGCTTTATTAGTCGGGTCACAATCACCAGCAGTCCAATCACAATCACAAGAGCAATCACAATTGGAATCAAAAACCCAATTAAGGTGACGGCCCCGGCAGCCATATTGATGAGGGCTTGCCACCCGCTCTCAATCCCCCCAATGAAATCCGGTGAACTGGTACTTTTTACAAGATCGGGGGAGATATCAATGTATACCGTTGATTCCGCAACTTGGTCCTGCACCACAGCCCGCTGAGCAACCAGTGAATCACGTTCCGCCGTTCGCGTTGCCAACTCTGCCTCCACAGCCACGAGATCAGTCACCGTTGCTGCTTGCTCCTGGAGTTCAAGTAGCTTGTTAATGGTTACATTCAGGGAGTTAATCCGAGCATCGAGATCGGTAATTGTCAGGGTGACATCAACTTCGGAGATACTGAATGCGGTTGTTTCGCCAAGAGTGCGTACTTCAACTACAAATTCCTCAAGATCTGAATCAGGAACTCGGACTGTCAAATTGGCATAATCATTGTCTTCGATTGTACGAATTTCTTCTTGACTAATTGAGCCGTTGAATTGTTCTACGAGCGCCGTAATGCCGGCAACCGTTTCAATGGTGTTATTTGATGTCATGCTGACGGAGCCGGTTCGAATAAACTGTTGACCAGAATTT
>CAITYI010000147.1 GCA_903896585.1 uncultured bacterium | reverse complement strand
CGGCGGATTTTCTTAATCATGTGATTGTGAAGGTTGCCGGGATGGTGACGAACCCTTGGCCGATTTCACCGCTCGCGCTGCGCACGGGGAACTCGAGGACTTCATTCCAGGTGTCCAGCGTGCGGGTGCCGGTGTAATCGAATACATCTATATGTACGCGGTAGCGTCCGGGAAGGAACGGGTTGTTAGGAATAGTTGCGGTCACGGTGTAGGTGCCAGGCTGCAGAACGCCGAAGTCAGCACCCACGCGGTGGTTGCTGACCATGGTGACCAGTGGACCGGTTTCATGTTGGAAGGCAATACGCAGGTTTGGTCCGAGGAGTTCCCCGGTAATTTCCATGGTGACATTGATATTGAATGTCTTGGTTGTTTCGGTGTGAGTGAGTGGTGCGCCATGTTGGTCGGTGATGGTGGCGCTGGTGACCGAAAGTTCGTTGTTGACAATTTCAAGCGGGGAGCGAGTGGCGCTGACCTGGCGACTGCGAGCACTCTCCTCGGTGTTCACTCGCTCGAGGTAGGCATTAATGATTTCGCTGGTTGGCCCGGTCTTTTGCACCTCGCCGTGGTCGAGCCAGGTGACTTCATCGCACAGACCCTCAAGTTGACCAAGACCGTGAGAAACCACCACGATTGTTTTGCCGGATTTGCGCAAGGCAGAGAGGTGATCAAAACACTTGCGTTGGAATTCTTCGTCACCTACCGCAATGACTTCATCTACCAACAAAATATCGGGGCGCATATGCACCGCAACAGAGAAGCCCAGCCGGACATACATGCCGCTGGAGTAGTGCTTGACCGGATCATCAATAAAGTCACGCAGTCCACTGAAGTCAATGATTTCGTCGGTGGCATCTGTGATTTCTTTTTTGGACAGACCCAAAATGGAGCCATTGAGTTTGATGTTTTCCCGACCACTCATTTCCGGGTGAAAACCTGCGCCCAATTCAATGAGGGCCGCGAGGCGACCGCGAGTGGTGATGGTCCCGCTGGTGGGGCGGTAGATCCCCGAAATCACTTTCAGCATGGTGGACTTGCCACTGCCGTTATGACCGATCAAGCCGTACACACTGCCCTTGGGTACCTGCAGGTTCACGTGCTTCAGGGCCCAGAAATCCTGGCTGCGCTTGGCTTTGCCGCGAATCAACCGCTCTTTAATGGTGTCGCGCCGGTCCGTGAAACGCGAGAAGCGCTTACTGATATCTACTGCTTCGATTGCGTACTCGGTCACAGGATCTCTCCAATGTCTTTGCTCAACCGGTTGAACACCGTGAAGCCGAGCCAAAATACCGCCATGCCGAAGGCAAGGAGTGCAGGCACCACCCAGATTGGTGGGAACTGCAGGGAATACATGACTTCATGCATGGCGGTCACGAACCAGGTCATGGGGTTGAGCTCCACGATCCACGAGAGCCAACTGGCGGTGTCCTCGATCAAGGACATGGGATACAAGATCGGGGTGAGGAAATAAAGCGCACCAAGGGAGACCGTGACAATGTATTGAACATCTCCGAAGCGAGCATTGAGAATCGCGAGCATGAAGCCAACGCCCTGACCAAAAAGGGCAGCGGCCAACAGGATCGGGATAGCGAGGATCCAGGTGATTCCAATGTTGCCCAGGAAAATGAACATGCCGACCAGTACCAGAACTTCCAGGCCGACTTGAATCATTTGGACAAGTGAAGTTCCCAGGATTGGGGTCCAGGCGGGAAATCTGACTTTGCGCAGAAGCTCGGCATTTGAGCGCAGTGAGCCCATGCTTTGAATGACCAGGCCCGAGAAAACGTTCCACGTCACCATGCCGGTGAACAGGAAGGCAGCGAAGCTGGTGCGCTCGGGGTCCGAGCCCAAGCCGGGCGCCGGCACCCGGAACACCAGGCTGAAGACGGCGGCGTAGATCAAGAGTTGGATCAGTGGCTGGACCAGTGACCAGAGCCAACCCAGGCTGCTGGTGCGGTAGCGGGTGGAAAGGTCCCGGCCGGCAAATGCCCACACGAGTGCCCGCTGCTGGTACAGGGCGGTGAGCACGCGGGGTGGGGTCCTCTCGCTG
>CAITYI010000146.1 GCA_903896585.1 uncultured bacterium | reverse complement strand
GCTTTGGGCGGGCAGCCGCAGGATCACCGCGCACTCGGTCGGTTAACCAGCATGGGAATTTTTGTTGGTGCAGGTTGGTTTGCTGTGAGCCAGGTGGACACTTTGTTAAGTAAGGGCGGCGGCGGTATTGAACCCGGACTGTTGACCCCGCCAGATATCCCCGAGGTCACCGGATCACCACAGTCAGGACTGGCGTGGGGTAAGCAAACACGTGAAGGTGCTCGTTGGTTGAGCATGGCTCTACCGCCTGCCACCATCAACAGCGTCATGAAGATCACTGACGCTAAACAACCGATTCGAGTCTATGGATCACTTGATATTGCTACTTCCGATGAAGAACGTGCTCAAATTTTGCTCAATGAAATTGATCGCACCGGCGCATTGAACCGCAAAGCTTTCGCACTGTTCTCACCAACCGGTTCTGGTTACGTCAACTACGTGGCCAATGAAACTTTTGAGTATTTGACCGGTGGAGACTGCGCTTCCGCTGCGATTCAGTACTCCGTTCTACCTTCGGCTCTCTCGCTGACGAAGGTAGATGAAGGTACCTATCAAACTCGCATGGTCATGCACGGCATTGTCGAACGGCTCTTGGCCATGCCCGCGGACAAGCGACCTCGCTTCTTCCTTTTTGGTGAGAGTCTGGGTTCACAGGTGAGCGAGGAAATGTTTAGTGGTCTGGGATCTGCTGGCTTGGAAGGAACCGGTCTTGAGGCTGCTCTGTGGATCGGAACGCCGTCGGCTACCAAGTGGCGCAAGCAGTTGTGGGGGGATCGGACCATTGCCGAGGCTCCATCTGTCGGCCCTGCCAATATCTTCCTGCCCCGTAACCTCAAGGACTGGATCGAATTGCCAGACTCAGAATTAGAAAAAGTGCGATTCCTGTTACTCATGAACGGCGACGATCCCATTCCCAAGTTCGGTTCCCAGGTGTTGTGGCGCAGGCCCGACTGGCTGGGTCCGCAGGATATTCGTCCACTCGGCACACCAACGCACACCGCGTGGGTGCCGTTTACCACCTTCATGATGACATTCCTTGACATGCTGAACGCACTCGTTCCCACACCGGGCACCTTCGCTGAGGGTGGACACGATTACCGCACGGTTCTTCCAACGGCCATCAGTAGAACGTGGCGTCTGCCAGCTGACGAAGAACAAATGTCTCGCATCAACACTGCATTGCGCCAACGTGAATTGGCATGGGAGTTGTATCGGGACTGGACCGCTGCTGAGGCCAAGCCCGGGCACGAAATTGACAAGGCCAAGGCGAAGGTGTTGGAGAATGCCACCAAGTATGTGGGTCACCCGGTCGACGAAGCGCAATTGCACAGCATTGTCAGCGAAGGCCTCAACCCGATTTTGAATTAGCCCCATGAAAATTCGCGGCTCGGCAATTCTGGCGCTGGTGGTGTCACTGCTATTTATGACTCCAAGCGGTGCCGCCGCGAACCAAACGGTTTCGGGAGAGGGCAATGCCACCGTTGCCCTGAGCAGCATCACGAAGTCATCGATCATTGAAATCTCTATGAGCGCTGCCGGACCCGTGGTCGCCACACCGGTACTTCGCAATGGTGGAAAGGCTTTCCCGTGGGTTGATTCAACCGGACCTTGGTCCGGAACCGTGTTCCAGGAAAAGGAATTCAAGCCCATTATTGGAGCGAAAGTTGAAACAACGGGTCCGTGGACAGTCACGGTCAAGCCACTTGCCAGTGCCTCCCGAGTGACCAGCGGGTCAACTTCCATGGTGATTCAATTGAAAAAAGCCACCCGTGGTGTTGTGACCAAAAAGTTCACGTACTCGGGTGAAGGTGATTTCAAGGTGTTCCCCATCTCTGGCAGGGGCATGAGTGGATTCCCACTGGTCGAGGAAACGGGGGCGTACTCCGGTCGAGTGGTTTTGCCACCGGGCACCAAATACATTGCCGTCACGGCTACTGGTAATTGGCGAATGTCTTAGTGCCCCAGTGAAGACCGGCAATGTTGTGCATGTTGTTCACGTACATGCCGAAGGTGAAGTGGGCGATGTCGTGGTTGGGGGAGTGGCGGCGCCACCCGGCGACACAATCTGGGAACAGTCTCGTTTTATTGCACGTGATAATTCCTTGCGAAATTTTCTTCTCAATTAACCGCGTGGCGGGGTATTTCGCCATTACAACCT
>CAITYI010000145.1 GCA_903896585.1 uncultured bacterium | reverse complement strand
TTAGTTGCGAAGGTGCTACTTGAGCAGGCAGCAGCTCGAAAGGTGCCGGCGCGGATGCGGGCGCTCTCCCCATCCGATGTCCAGGAACCGGGCAACACCCAACAGGTGTTATCGGCCCTTCTTCGAACCGGGGCATTCTTATTTATCTCCGCCGCATTCGTTGGCAATGTGTGGCAGCTGTGGGTTGCGTCCCTATTCTTCTTATTACCATCTTTGCTTTCACTGCTCGCGCATCGGTTTAAGAATTTTCCGGCTATCTGGCAGGCTATGCCTGACGGTGTTCCATTATTTGTGGTCATGCTCGCATTTGGTTTGATCGTGTCAACAATCCTTGAAAATACCTTGGGCGATGTCCCTGGGTTTGCCCAAATGTCATTTCTGTGGTTGGCCGTTCCTGGGTTTGTGCTCGCACTCGTCGGGTTATTTGGTCAGGATCCAAAACCTGGTGACACGCGCTGGTATACCAGGCCGTCAATGACCATGGTCTATCGAATTGGTGGCGTAGTCATGCTGATCATCGCAATTGCGCTCGCCATCGATATTTAGGTCAAGTACTTGGTAGCCACGTCAGATCAGCGGTGAAGACTGTGCCAGCGGGTGAAGTTTCGATCGTCCAATCGTAGGTAAGGGACGAAAATAATTGATTGCCGATGCCCGGGACGGCGGTGACGACGATTCCGCTACCGTTGTCCGCGATTTTTAGGCCGATGAGATTGGTTTCTCGGTGGGCAATCGTCACTTCGATCGAGGTGGCGTTTCCGTGGCGAATCGCATTGCCTACTGCCTCACGAACAACCTCAATGAGGGCGGATGTTACAACTGGATCGTCGGAAATCAATTCGATCAGGGAGTCTGCATCATTGAATGAGATTTCGCACGCGTCTTGCCACAGGGTTTGAATCTCTGCCATGAAGCCGCTGAAGTTAGCAGTGCTTGGGCCTGAGGTGGTGAGGAGGTCGTATGCCTTAACAATATTCGACCAAAGTGCCGTTCGATCTGCTGCTGTTAAGTCAGCACTGGACTCAAGGCGAATCGTCGCCGAGACCAGCGCCGACTGGACCGGTCCATGGAGCACCCACGTGAGGTTTCGCTGGGTGAACCAAATTTCTTGTCGCATGCGGGCATTAGAAAGTTCTATCTGCTCATTCACCTCAGCGAGATTTTGCTCGGTGAGGTAACGGAAACGCTCAGTGATAAAAATTGCTGAGACAAACCACGCGATAGCGATCGAGAACAGAATTGTTCCCAACGCGAATGCCAAGCCGTAGAACGAGGGGTTGACTGGAAAGAGAAACGGTTGCACGGTGTAGAGCAGGATCATCGGTATAGCAAAGGCCGTGGCGAAGCAAGCCGTGATAAGTGCGATGGCGGGCTTAACCGGGAGCAAGCGATACCGCTGCGGCCACAGCCGCCGAATTAAACTCAGAATTGGCCAGGTCAGTGTAAGTAGCAGAATCACCCAAGTGGCCGTGACGATGCCGACCGTGGTTATGAAAACGGGAAATCCGATGATCCGAAGCGGAACAACGCTGAGTACAGGCCGTATTGATTCGGTGATATCGATCGTGCGTGGTCCCTCTAGGTTAGGCCGTCTGGTGCTGTTAGGCATCTGTAGGTTGCTGAGTGTCGAGTTGTCCGCTGGAACGCTCAGCGTTTCGATCATCGGTCGCACACTTAGCCGAAGGAGTTCCTGGAGAATTTTTGCGCTCGTCACCGGTGTGCGACCCGGAACATCGGAATCAAATTCTACGGCCGCGAGTGAAAGAGCGGGGTCAAGAAAGTTGCTGATGGTGGTGCCAAGTTCAGTTTTAGAACGCTGCAGACGCTCATTGAAGGTGGCACGCTCAATTGTTAACTCGATTGACTTTGCATTGAGTTGAGCAATTTCATTCTCATATCTGTTGCGCCGGTATGTCAGCTCCCCGATCACGATCATCGCGGTCAAGGTGAGCAGGGTTGTGGCGATCACCCGGGCAGGGATAGGCACGGTGAGATTAATTCCAAACTGGTTGAAGAACAAGGTAAAAGTGACAGTGCGAATCACATTCATGAGCACGACGACGCCAACGATTGCACCAACCCGCCAACCCACGCTCGGTATTGAGCGTAGCAGTGCTCGGCAAGCGAACAACAGACTAAAGACCAGAGTGCTCAAGATGCCCGAAGTGATGAGGGCTGGGATCGGCGAATTGCTGGATTCGATAACAACGATGAGTGATGTGCCCAACAGGTATACGAGAAAGGTGATGGCAAGCGTGCTTGATGCCATGGCATCTGGGCTCGCTAATCGGCGAATGACTCCTAGCATTTGTTAATCACCGCGGATCGGGTCGGTTGCCCGAAGGAACTCCGCGATCGCTCTTCGCCGCGAAGCTAGGTCAGATTGCGGGTCAATAGCCATAAGTTGAATTGAGCGACTGATTACGTACTGCACTGTCCTCACATTCGTTCCCCGCGCGAGTGCAATATCGTTGCTTGATTTTCCTTCGGCTACAAGGTGCATTACTTCGACTTGAGTCCGTGAGAGTGCGTTTATCGGCCGGGTAGCATCGTGATCATGCCGGTGTTCGGCCTTGACATCGCCAGAGAGAGCTGCTTCGAGCGCATTAAGCAGTATTTGCTTATCGAAAAGTTGGTCTTTACGCAAGTAAGCGATGCCTTTGGGTAAAGATGCACTCGCCCGAGCGACAAAACGCGAGTCGGGTAGATGCGTCAAGAAAAGTAAGGCAATACCCGCACTGCTCCGCCGAAAGGCATCGGCAAGGTCGAAACCGTTGATTCCTTGTCCAAGGTCAACGTCAAGAATTGCCGCGTCTGGGTCGTGGGATTTGAACAGGCTATGCGCGGAAACAGAATCCGCGGCCGTAAGTGCAATGAAACCAGCTGAAGTAAGAATGTCAGCGACGAGAACTCGGGTCATGAGGTCGTCCTCTACTACAAGAATCGCTCGGGCTTGCATCGCAATGTCATTCACTTTTGTGCCCCTCCACCAATTGAGTCTATGGCCGGCGTTGCGTTGTGCACGTTTGGTTTCCCAGTTTGGTTGCGAGAGCGAATTGTCTTGAGGGTGAATGTGCGTGAAAGGCGCATTTTTTGAGGTAGGGCCTTTTGGATGGTTTTACAGTGTAAGGGTCTTGGTTTGTGGTGGGCAATCTCTATCGATATTGCCTTTTCATTGGGAGGTGTTATGTCTACCCGTTTCCTCCGGGGACTAGCTCTCTCAGTGGTGATTGCTGTTGGGCTGAGTTCTGTGGTGGTGCCGCAGTCCGCGAGTGCGAAGCAAGCGCAGCAGCTATCGACGTGTTTGAACCTTGCGACGGGTGCAAATCGAGTGCTCGTGCGGGGTGCCTGTGATTCGGTGTTGGAGATGACCCAGAGTTGGGATGCGCTGACAATTGAGCAGGCGGGTATTCGGTATTTCTCGGCGCGAACGTTGGCCCTTGCTGTGCTTCTCAACACTGGCGGTGACATTAGTAGATTCAAGAAGAAGGACTGGGTGAGTTTGGCGCGGTTGCAGGCGTTGAATCTGTCAAAAGCCAGCGGGGCAGTTCGCTTTAAAACAGTGGATGATAAAGAAGTACGTGCGGTAGTGACCACCTGCGTGAAGAATGAGACCAACGCTATTCGGGTAGTGGATTCTGGTGAATGTAACAACCGTATTGAGACCCAGCGCAGATGGGTTTCTCTAGAACCATTACAGAAACCTGTTATTGATCAAGGTGCTCCCGGTGTCCCAGTGATTGAGGATGTTAGAGCTGTCGGGGCGACCACTCGATCGGTCACGGTCCAGCCTCCCGCGAAAACGGGGAGTTCGCCGATTAAGTCGATCACTGTGATCGCGATTCCTGGCGGCCGATGGGTGACCATTGGTGGCGGTGCCGGTGGCACTGCCACTTTTACGGGCCTGTCCCCCGACATCACCTACACATTCCTCGCTGTCGCGGCAAATAATTCCGGTACCGGACCGAGAATTCCCGCACCGGTACGCGAGCCGGAACCAGAGCCAAGTTTCACACCAGATCCCACCCCATCACCAGTTCCAGCACCCGCGCCCAGCAGTGGTGCCGGCACTGGAGGTTCCGCCACGCCAGTTACCCCCGCCACCGCACCGGGAGCCCCAACGATCGGGACGGTGACCGCTGGAGATGGACAGGCTTCCGTGAGACTCACTGCACCGTCATCAACAGGTGGGGCAGCGATTACCTCTTACACGGTGACGTCAAGTCCAGATGGGCGTAGTGCTTCAGGTTCGTCCAGTCCAATCGTGGTGACGGGTTTAACGAATGGCACGGCCTACACGTTCACGGTCACTGCTACCAATAGTGCCGGTACATCGTCATCGTCGTCCGCTTCGTCATCGGTTACCCCCATCGCTGTACCCGCGGCAGCGACGTCTGTTGCGGGGACGTCGGGTAATACCACTGCTGCGTTGACATGGGTGGCGCCGACGAGCACTGGGGGGTCTGCGATTACCGGGTACAGCGTTCAGGTGTCGACTAGTTCTGGCGGGTCTTATTCGGATGCAGCTGGATGCACGGCTGCCGCGACTTCCACGGGGCTCTCGTGCACCGCGACCGGGCTGACGAATGGCACTGCCTACTACTTCAAAGTTGCCGCGATAAATACAGCAGGGACCGGCCCTTATTCCTCGGCATCTGCGGCAGTAACTCCGGCCATGACTTATGCGCTAGGCGATATTGGGCCTGGGGGTGGCATGGTGTTCTACGTCGCGTCGGTCCCCTTTACCAGTTCCGGCTCTGAGTGCGATACGTCATGCAGGTATCTTGAGATGGCCAAAAAGACGTGGCGCTCAGCCAGCGATCCATCAAATGTTGTGTGCAACACCCCTGGGAATCTCACAACCACCGGTGGGTCAGCAATTGGCTCTGGCTTCGCGAACACATTGGCGATCGATGTTGGTTGTTCTGACGGAGTCGGCCAGTACGTGGCGGACTATACGGCTACTGTTTCCGGGGTTTCGTTCTCGGGCTGGTTCCTGGCATCATCCGATGAGCTAAATGCCATGTATCTGTACAAAGCGTCGATTCCTATCGGATCTGACTACGAATTCGGTACCACGCCCACCCGCTATTGGGGGTCCACGTACACCAACAGCGGATTTGGTTCCTGCCAGTACTTCTCCACTGATGGTGCGACGGCTAGTGGTTCGCGGGGTAACTGCATTCAACTCCATAGTTACTTAGCTCGACCCATTCGGGCGTTCTAGTGCGTTGCTTTAGGCCAGTGGGGAATCGCCACATTTGATATGTGCGCTGCGTGTGCACTTTTCACATGGTGCATGCGGAGAGTGGCATACATTCCTTAACGTGGTGCATCGTCAGGAAGTGACGCCGGGTGGAAATACCCGTGTTGAGCTCGTTGGTTCCCGTTTAATTCTGCCATTTCCGCGGTTCGCAGTCCTGCTTATGGTGATCACGATGGTCACTGGAACGTTGATGTCGGTGGGGCCGCAGTCCGCGAGTGCGAAGCAAGCGCAGCAGCTATCGACGTGTTTGAACCTTGCGACGGGCGCTAATCGAGTGCTCGTGCGGGGTGCGTGTGATTCGGTGTTAGAGATGACCCAAGTGTGGGATCAAGTTGCAACCGATGAGCCGGTGGGGAAGTTTTTCTCGGCTCGGACATTGGCCCTTGCGGTGCTTCTTAATACTGGTGGTGATGTTAGTAAGTTCACGAAAAAGGATTGGGCGAGCTTGGTTCGGTTGCAGGCCGCGAACCAATCAATGATCGATGGTGCCACGCGCAGTAGTGCCACGCGCGCGAAGGAAGCGTCAGTTCAAGAGGTGCGTGCGATGGTGACTACTTGTGTGTCGAATACAACGGGTGCGTCACGGGTTTTGGTTTCTGGCCATTGCCAAAAGCGTAGTGAAACCCAGCGGGTCTGGGAGTCTTTGGATCCACCGCAGAAGCCGCTGATTCACGATGGCACCCCGGATATTCCGCAGATCGAAGGTGTCACTGTTGTTGGGCCTACATCACGCGCGGTCACGTTCAAACCCCCAGTGATGGTGGGAAGTTCACCGATTAGGTCAATTACTGTGATCGCGATTCCTGGTGGCCAATGGGTGACCATCAGCGGGGGCACTGGCGGTACGGCCCTATTTACGGGCTTATCACCAGATATCACGTACACGTTCCTTGCCGTCGCGGTCAATGATTCTGGTGCTGGACCCCGGGTCCCTTCCCAGCGCACCGGGTCACGACCAGAGCCAAGTTTCACACCAGATCCCACGCCCGCGCCTTCACCGAGTCCAAGTGTTGGCACTGGAACTGGCGGCGGATCGCCGGTTACCCTTACCGCGCCAAGTGCCCCGACGAGTGTGGTGGCGACGGCGGGCAGTACACAGGCTTCGGTTGCGTTCACCGCTCCCACGTCTACGGGGGGTGCGAGCATTACTTCTTATACGGTGACGTCAAGTCCCGGTGGGTTCCCTGCAAGTGGTGCAACCAGTCCGATCGTGGTGACGGGCCTTGCGAATGGAACGGCCTACACCTTCACCGTCACTGCGACGAACAGCGTTGGCACGGGTAGCTCTTCGGCTGCCTCATCAAGTGTGACGCCAAAACTTGCCCAGGCGATCACTTTTGCAAACCCGGTAACACAAAACTTTGGCACGACACCGACATTGACCGCGACTTCTGATTCGAGTTTGACGGTGGCGTTCACGTCGTCTACTTCGAGCGTGTGCACGGTAACAGGTGGTGGACTACTTGCTTTTGTGACAGTCGGGACGTGCACCATTAACGCCGACCAAGTTGGTGACGGCACTTATAGTGCCGCTACTCGAGTAAGCAGATCCTTCACTGTTTCAGCGGTGTCACCAGGTGCACCAACGATCGGAACGGCCACGGCAAGTAGTGGGCAAACTTCAGTGGCATTTACTGCTCCGGCCTCCACGGGCGGTGCAAGTATCACCTCTTACACCGTCACTTCAAGCTCTGGCGGGTTCACTGCTTCGGGTTCATCCAGCCCAATCGTGGTAACTGGCCTCACCAACGGCACCGCATACACGTTCACCGTTACTGCTACTAACAGCGCAGGCACAGGTAGTGCTTCTGGGGCATCGGGGTCTGTAACAGGTTTGGGTTCACAATCGATCACCTTCGCGGACCCAGGGACGAAAAGTTTTGTCTCGACACCAACACTGACGGCAACGTCGAGTTCAAGTTTGACGGTCGTGTTCACTTCATCAACTTCGGGTGTATGCACGATCAGTAGCGGGGGGCTACTTGCTTTCGTGACAGTCGGGACGTGCACCATTAACGCCGACCAAGTTGGTAACGGTTCATATAGTGCCGCTACCACCGTCACCAGGTCCTTCACGGTCGCCGCGGCTGAACCTGGAGCACCAACGAGCGTGGTCGCCACTTCAGGTGTTACTCAAGCGTCAGTGGTGTTCACTGCGCCAGCATCAACAGGTGGCGCATCGATTACCTCGTACACGGTTACTTCAAGTCCCGGTGGGTTCACTGCTTCGGGTTCATCTAGCCCAATCGTGGTAACTGGCCTCACCAACGGCACCGCGTACACGTTCACCGTTACTGCTGCTAACAGCGTTGGGACCGGCAGTGCTTCGGTCGCATCATCTGGCGTGACGCCAAAATTTGCTCAGACGATCACGTTTACCAACCCGGGAGAGCAAAGCTTCGGTACCACACCAACGCTCACGGCAACGTCCAGTTCAGCGCTGACGGTCTCCTTTACGTCATCCACTTCAGGAGTCTGCACGATTACCAGCGGCGGGGTACTGGCATTCGTGGCTGCAGGAACTTGCACAATAAACGCCGACCAGGCGGGTGATTCGAGCAACTTTGCCGCAACGCAGGTCACTCAATCGTTCACGGTGACACGGACGTACGCCGTTGGGGAAACCGGGCCAGGGGGCGGCAAGGTCTTCTACGTCGCATCCACATCATTTGCCTGTGGGCCCGACCTGCTCAGCTCATGTAAATATCTTGAGGCAAACCCCTCCTCTATAATTAACATATGGTGCGCTTCGGGGCCGATGTCTAACACTGTGACGAGCCCTGTCTTCAGTTCGGCTATTGGAGGCGGCTACTCGAATACCCAAAGGATGGTCGCCGGTTGCGATTCCGGCTTGGCGTACGCCGCGAGGGCCACCAATGTAAATGGTTTGACTGATTGGTACGTGCCGAATAAGGCCGAGTGGAATGCCATGTGGGCCGCCAGGGCGAATCTCCCTGGGTATTTTGACAGCAGCCGGGCATACATGGCTTCCGAGGAGTCAAGCGCGAGTCAGATCCCTAAGATAAATGGCGCAACTGGAGCTTGGGGGGATTATCACAAGACTGTTCTTCACACCAGCATATACAGCCGAGCGATTCGAGCCTTCTAACCATCGGGGGATGGCGGGGCTGAAGGGCGAGTGCGACCCAAATGCAAGTGTTTGTTGCCAAGAGTTATTCGAGCTTTCTAGTTTTCGGTAATTGGCTGCTTGACGGGATTTATTTCTTTAAAGGTACTAGAGGCTGAGGTTGGTTACTAAATTGCCGGAGTCAATCTTGGCCTCGAACTGCACTGAGTCGGAACTACATCGATTTCATTGTGTGTGTGACTAACGAAAGTGATCAATGAGGCCTTCGGGTTGGGCTCTTACACAATTTCCGCGCTGTGTTCTTCACCCTGATGGTGAGTCCTGTGGAGACATCACTGCCACACATGGCAGGTCTTTTTGACTTGTAAAAAATGGTACGCATCGGGCCACGCAGTGTTAGCGTTTGCCATCTCACTTTGAAGCGCAGGCGTTAAAGGAGTACACATGTCATCGAATCAGCCAACAACGATTGAGCACCCACAGTTAGCGGTCCTTGCTCAGGATCAACCAGATATTTATCAACTACTTTTAGGTGCTTGGACTACTGATCGGCAAGCT
>CAITYI010000144.1 GCA_903896585.1 uncultured bacterium | reverse complement strand
TTTTGTACCCAATGAGGCGCGATTTGCCTGAGCGGGGAGTAATCTCAGATACGCGCTGAGCAGCGTCACCCGAGAAAGGCGGAACGTGGGTCTCAAAGATCTGGTCTATAGCGTGTACGAACGCCAACTCGCGGCCCAAATTCCACCGGACCGCATTCCACGGCATGTGGGTGTGATTCTCGATGGAAATCGCAGATGGGCATTCGCACAAGGATCGACATCTGCTCAGGGACATCAGGCTGGTGCCGAGAAGATAGTCGACTTCCTCGGCTGGTGTGATGAAGCCGGGGTAGAGGTTGTCACTCTGTGGTTATTGTCCACCGATAATCTTTCGCGGCCTGAGGCTGAACTCGAACCTCTCATGACGATCATTGAGTCAACGGTGAGCAACTTGGTGAATAAAGGCCGGTGGCGCCTGCATCCGGTGGGTGCGCTGGATCTCCTCCCATCTCACACGGCCACCGTCTTGAAGGAAGCAGAAGAAGCAACATCAGACCTCGACGGCTCGCTTGTCAATATTGCGGTCGGCTATGGCGGCCGTCGCGAGGTTGTAGATGCTGTCAAATCTCTGTTAGCAGAACATGCCACACAGGGAACAACCCTCGATGAACTTGCGCAATTTATTGATGTCGAACATATTGCCGAACACCTATACACAAAAGGCCAACCAGACCCAGATTTGGTAATCCGAACATCGGGTGAACAACGGTTGTCGGGATTTCTATTGTGGCAGAGTGCTCATTCTGAGTTCTATTTTTGTGAAGCTTTTTGGCCGGATTTCCGGCATGTAGATTTCTTGCGCGCAGTTCGAGCCTATGCCGAGCGAAATCGTCGATACGGAGTATGAACACACCGAGAACTACCGTGTTGGAAATAAATGCGGATAACGCACTGTCCAAGCCGTACCTCATGATTTTGCTCCTTGCGGGAATTGCCGGAGCTATGGATGCTGTTGACTTCCGTGAGTATGGTGTTTTCACCGCAAACCAAGCTGGAAATCTGGTCTTGGTGTGGGAAAGGCTGACTACTGACCCAGCGCTTGCGCTTCTGTCACTTTTTTCCCTGGTGGGCTGCGCGGTTGGAATCGTTGTTGTGATTCTGATGCGCCTGTGGTTCCCCTACTTTGTCCAACCTTCGGGGTCTCGTAGCCTGTTATTCGTCTCGGCCGTCTTGTTGATTGTGACCGCGCTGGCTGGACGAAACTTGGCTGAACCCGTGCGCGAGTTAACTGCAGGTGAACTTGAAATTGGAACAGAAGCGTGGTGGGCTGCGGCTGCATCCGTTAGTTCATCGGCCATGGCCCTTGCGGTAATGGGGACAATATTTGTCATGGTCGGTTCAGATCGAGCTCATATAATTGCGGGAACTGGTCCGTTTATTGACACGGTTAGGTACTCGGTCGCGAGTCTTTTGACTCGAGACCAGGATTGGGTGCAAAAATTTAAGGCAATTGTCTGGTTTCCAATTGCATGGACACTGGGTGCGGCTGTGGCATCACTCATTCCGGTTAATCGGGGTGCCATAGCGGCCCTCTGCGCATTGACCATTTGCGGGATAGCCGTGGCATCGCGGCGTGTCGAATCAACCACGTAACCCACGAGCCATACCGTTCTTCTTATCCATTCGTTGTAGCCCATCTGGCTCTCGAAAGAGTGGTTGGGCGGTGAGGAGACACTGCGTGCTTGATTCCCGTCGGACTTATGTAATTGATACATCCGTTTTATTGTCCGATCCCAAGGCCATTTTTAGATTCGACGAACACAATGTGGTGCTACCGGTTGTGGTCGTTACCGAGTTAGAAGCGAAACGCAGTCACCCGGAGTTGGGATACTTTGCCCGACAAGCCTTGCGGCTTCTCGATGACCTGCGAGTCGAAAATGGACGGCTCGACGCGCCCATTCCACTGGGTGATTCAGGTGGAACCCTGCGCATTGAACTGAATCACACGAATGTCGAAGTACTTCCGAGTGGTCTTCGACTGGGGGACAATGACACTCGAATTCTTGCTCTCGCAAAGAGCCTTGCTATTGAAGGCGCGGATGTAGTTCTCGTCAGCAAGGACCTTCCCATGCGGGTGAAGGCCAGTTCAGTGGGTCTGGCCGCGGAGGAGTATCGAGCTGAACTAGTGGTGGAATCTGGTTACACCGGCATGGCTGAAATCGATATTAATGTTGCCGATCTTGATGCCCTATATGAAGAAGGAGTGATTGAACACGATGCCGCATTTGATTATCCGTGTCATTGTGGGCTGATTCTTCTCAGTGACCGAGGTAGTGCATTGGGCCGAGTGACCGCGGATAAAAAAATCCGTTTGGTCAAGGGTGATCGCGAGGCATTCGGTTTACACGGCAGAAGTGCTGAGCAAAGAATTGCCCTTGATATTCTCCTGGACCCCGAAATCGGAATAGTTTCCCTTGGGGGCCGGGCCGGAACGGGTAAAAGTGCATTGGCACTGTGCGCCGGACTCGAGTCGGTCATGGAAAAAAGAGCACACCGGAAGGTAATTGTTTTCCGGCCGCTCTATGCAGTGGGCGGCCAGGAGTTGGGCTACCTGCCCGGCTCAGAGAATGAAAAAATGTCACCGTGGGGACAGGCGGTTTATGACACATTGGGCGCAATCGCTACCCAAGAAGTTGTCGATGAAATCACAGATCGCGGAATGCTTGAGGTTTTACCCCTCACCCATATTCGCGGACGTAGCCTGCATGACGCATTCGTGATCGTCGAAGAAGCGCAATCCTTGGAGCGAAACGTACTTCTGACCGTTTTATCTCGCATTGGAACTGACTCCAGAGTGGTACTGACCCATGACGTTGCCCAGCGAGACAACCTTCGGGTGGGTCGTTTCGATGGAGTTGTGGCCGTCGTTGAGAAACTCAAAGGCCATCCGCTATTCGCCCATGTCACCTTGACCCGCAGTGAGCGCTCGGAGATCGCGGCACTGGTCACCGATCTTTTGGAAGATGGAATCGGATAAATAGGATTTTTCGCTCAAATATGACGTAGATCACATTTTCTGCCGATAGCCACAAATTACCCATAAATGTTGGTGGCAAAGCCGTTTCCAGTCATAAACACGCGGTTTCCAGTCATAAACACGCGGTTTCCAGTCATAAATCGTGAGCCATAATCGGGTGTCGCGCCACCATAAAAGGATGTGACAATAAAGAGTCGAGCCGGCACCGGCGGGACACTAGACCCGAGACTTAGACCCGAGACTTAGACCCGAGACTTAGACCCGAGACTTAGACCCGAGACATAGACCCGAGAAGTTTTAGAAAGATAGATCGAAAAGACGGATGGAGGTGTGCAGGTGGAATCGAAAGTGGCAGCAACCACGCAGCGAATCCTCGCTGGTTCCCTCGCGGCACTCTTGGCATTGATCGTTGCGGGCACCGCTTCCTTCTCAACACAATTCACGGCCCAGGCTAATGAATTTGACCCAGTTTCAGATCCAGCAGCGGAGGAAGTGATTCCCGAGGGAGATGCTGGCAATGAGGTCTTCGTCGAAAATGGGGAGGAAGGCAGCAACGATCGCCAACTGCGAATTGCCCTTGAGACCGTCCACGCCTTCGGGTCGGAAGATTCCACCGACCTTAAAGGGTTCAAGCCCAGCCTGTACCGGGGTAAGTGGTACATGCCGGCCAAAGAAGATCGCCGCCGTTGTATTGCGAAACGGGAAGCTCACCACAATTACCAAGCCGTGAGTTCGGGTGGGATGTATCGAGGTGCCTATCAGTTTTCAAGCGCATTAGCCCGAGGTGCATCCTGGATGATGCAGAGCGAAGTGAAGAAAGAGATGGGAGACGCAGGAGTCAACCTGGTCCAGGAGTTGCGGGAAATGCCCATGAATCAGTGGAATCGCTATTGGCAGGATCGAGCGTTCTGGACTATCTGGGCAAAAGGAAACGGATCACATCATTGGCATGGTGGGGCTCGATCCTGTTAGTGAGCCCGTCTTTGCTAGTTAGCCTTGCCAGTTAGCCTTGCTGGTTAGCCCTGCTGGTTAGCCCTGAGTCCACTAGCGAGGTGGTCCAATTGGAATATTTGTGGCAATCGGTCTGAGGGTCTCGGCAAAGAAATCATTGCCTTTGTCATCTACCACGAGAAAAGCAGGAAAATCCTTAACTTCAATTTTCCAAACAGCTTCCATGCCTAATTCAGGGAAATCCAAAACTTCGACCTTTGTGATGTTGTCTTGAGCAAGGCGGGCAGCCGGACCGCCGATTGACCCGAGATAAAAACCACCATTGGCTTCACAAGCCTTAGTGACAGCTTTACTGCGATTCCCTTTTGCCAACATGACAAGTGATCCGCCGGCTTTTTGGAATTGGTCTACATATGTATCCATTCGACCTGCTGTCGTGGGTCCGAAGGAGCCCGATGCCATTCCTTGTGGTGTCTTAGCAGGTCCCGCGTAATACACGGCGTGATCCTGCATGTATTGCGGCATGGGCTCACCTCGATCTAAGGCGGCTTTGATTCGGGCGTGAGCGAGATCTCGGGCAACAACCAATGATCCGGTGAGGGACACGCGAGCGCGAATGGGTAACTCACTGAGTTGTTGACGCACTTCTTGCATCGGCCGATCAAGATCAATGCGGACAACATCGTCATCGAGATGTTCGTCGGTAATTTCGGGTAAAAAGTGAGCTGGATCGTTTTCTAATTGCTCGAGATAAATACCGCTCGGCGTAATCTTTGCTTTGGCTTGGCGGTCAGCTGAACAGGACACCGCAATAGCAACGGGAAGAGATGCTCCATGTCGAGGAAGCCGAATAACACGAACGTCGTGGCAGAAGTATTTTCCGCCGAATTGAGCACCAATTCCAAAGTTTTGCGTCATGCGTTGAACTTCTTGTTCCATGGCTAAATCTCGGTAACCGTGCCCTTGGTCGGACCCGTGAACCGGCAGCCCGTCAAGGTAATGAGCTGACGCGAGTTTTGCTGTTTTCAATGCGAACTCGGCGCTGGTCCCACCCACCACAATTGCAAGGTGATACGGCGGGCACGCGGCCGTTCCAATGCTTCGTAGTTTTTCATCGAGGAACGATTCAAACTTGGCTGGATTAAGGAGGGCGGCCGTCTCTTGGTATAAGAAACTCTTATTGGCGCTTCCGCCACCTTTGGCCATAAAGAGGAATTCATAAGACATTGATTTTTCAGGGCTGGAATACAGCTCAATTTGAGCGGGAAGGTTCGTCCCAGTGTTTCGTTCTTCCCACATGGAGACCGGCGAAAGTTGGGAATAGCGAAGATTGAGTTGGGTGAAGGCGTTGTACACGCCACGGGAAATATCTTCAGCGTCGTTGCCTGTGGTGAGCACATTTTGCCCACGCTTGCCCATGATGATGGCGGTTCCCGTGTCTTGACACATCGGTAAAACACCACCGGCAGCAATATTGGCATTCTTGAGCAGGTCCAAGGCCACAAATCGATCATTTGGACTGGATTCCGGGTCATCGATAATCATGCGAAGTTGGGCTAGATGAGCGGGTCGTAGCAAATGGGAAATGTCACGTATAGCCGTGTAGGTCAGGTCGGTGAGTACTTTCGGTTCGATTGTGAGAAATTCACGGTCACCTAATTGAACGGTCTCAATTCCATCGGTTGAGAGCAGTCGGTACTCGGTGGTGTCCTGGGCAAGGGGAAGCATCTCTTGATAAAAAAATTGGCTCACGTCATAAGCCTAGAACGCTATCGAGGTAATAACCACCAATCACCACATGCCGAGAGGGGTACAAATCAGCGCTTTCCCGTGAAGTCCACGGCCGAGTAGCGCGATAACTTGAGAATTCGGTGTTCGCTTTTGACTTCCCGGATGGTCCCGCTCTTGCTACGCATCACGATTGAATGAGTTGTTGGGCCATGTGGTGTGTACCTCACGCCTTCCAGAAGTTCCCCATCTGTGATGCCGGTAGCGCAAAAGAAGTTGTTGTCTCCGGTGACAAGATCCGTGGTGGTGAGAACCCGATTTAAATCATGTCCGGCATCTAATGCTTTGTTCCTTTCAGCTTCATCGACCGGCCACAATTTTCCTTGAATCTCGCCACCCAAACAGGTAATGGCACACGCGGTGATAATCCCCTCCGGAGTGCCACCAATGCCCATCAGGATGTCCACCCCCGTGCCCTCTCGCGCCGCCATGACGGCACCGGCGACATCACCATCGGTAATAAACTTGATCCGCGCACCAGCGTCACGAATCTCTTGGGCCAATGAGTCATGGCGTGGACGGTCCAAAAGGCATACGGTGAGATCAGCGACTGATTCCCCCTTTGCGCGGGCCACCTGTTCCAGATTCCAGGCGGTGGGGGCATCTATGTCAACCATGCCGGCCGACTCTGGGCCTACAACCAACTTTTTCATGTAAAAAACGGCGCTCGGGTCAAACATTGATCCGCGCTCGGCAACGGCAATAACCGAAATGGCATTCGGCATGCCTTTTGCGGCGAGTGTGGTGCCATCGATGGGGTCTACCGCGACATCGGCGGACGGCCCCGTGCCATCGCCAACCTGTTCACCGTTGAAAAGCATGGGGGCTTCATCTTTCTCACCCTCACCAATGACCACTATTCCGCTCATGGAAACACTGCTGATCAATGCGCGCATGGCATTCACGGCAGCGCCATCGGCACCGTTTTTATCCCCTCGCCCCACCCAGCGAGCCGCAGCCATGGCGGCGGCTTCGGTCACCCGCACCAACTCCATGGCCAGATTTCGCTCGGGAACTTCAGGATGTGCCTCGTGAAGCGGGGGCGTCATGTTCGGGGACATGTTGGCGGTCATGAAGTGAGCGTATCGGTGCTCAAAGTGCCTTCGGAGGGCAAATACTCCATTATTAGAGGGTGAGTGATCCCCAACCAACCGGCAAGCCCAATGCCCGGATGAAACAAACCGTGGGGGACATGATCCGATCCATGGCCGTTGTGCTCGCTGTGGTGGGGGCGCTGATGCTCGTGACATGGCGTCCCGATCCAGATCCAGTTCGAGTTGTTGACATTGATCCGCTGGTGATCGTGGCGAGTTCCCAAGCAGATTACCCGATAGTTGTGCCCACTCTCGCCGGCTTGCGCCCCACAAGTGTTCGGTGGGAGCCAACCGAAGA
>CAITYI010000143.1 GCA_903896585.1 uncultured bacterium | reverse complement strand
TCGGTTATTTCTATTTCTTCCATTGACATGTGATGCCTCCAAGTTTGGCGAAACGTTATGGGAAGGCTAGCCGGTTTGGCGTGCATCAACAAGGGCATTTGCCACTTTCTCGTGCCCAAATGCTTCACAGCCGGAGTCTTTTTGGGCGCGTGGATCACCTTTGATCCAGTTCCACTTGTTCGAGTACGCCAGTCTTGATTATTAGAGTTAACTCACTGCAACTCAACGTGGTCTGCATAAATCACCGAGCGGCTGGTCTTGTCCAGAAAGTTTATGAGTTCGCGGATTTGGCGCCGGACCATCTCGAGTTGAGGCAGAGTGGCATCCACCCACCACTGATCACTGGCAATTTCATTGAGAAGTGATTCATGCTCCGCGACTGTAGGAATAGCGGTCTGCAGAAGCAGCCCCGCTGCGATCTCTTGCACCCGCGCCCGTAACAAATCAATTGTGTCGGTGTCGTTTTCCAGCCGAGCGAGTTGCAAGCGGAGTAGTAACAGGTCGAAACGCTTAGCGCTCTCATTTGTGTCACGAAAAGCAGAAGGCAGATGGGCCAAACGACCGGCAACCTCACGAGAAATTTCCGGTGTCACCTGCTGCCACGGTTCCCACTGCGAGTATCGCTCCACCAATTCGTTCGCCGAACGAACCAACATATTGTCCAGGCTCATGCCAGCAACGGTGTCTCGCAAATTCGATGCGAGGTCGACCCGAAGGCTGTCCTCGCTCATGTCCGCGAATCCAGGTTCGACTCCTTCTGGCCACACGTAGTCAACCTGAGCACCCAAGGCGGCTAAAAGATCAATCCGTGCCTCAAAAAGTCGTGCCGTCAAGGACTTTTGCAAAGAGCCCTTCGACCGATTCATCTCTTGGTCAAAGAATTCCAGATTCTGACACAGGTCAAAGACATAAAAGTCTTGCTTGTCCTGACCGGGTCCGAACAGGTCGGGGGACAGTCGGTTGCCGCGACCAAGCATCTGCCAGAACTTCGACTTTGAGCGCACGAGCTTGAAGAACACGAGATTGCACACCTCGGCAACGTCAATACCTGAATCAAGTAGACCCACAGAAATTGCAATGTGCGGTGGTTTGTCCGCTTCTGAGAAATCATCAATGAGTGACTGTGCATGGGTCACGTTTGGTGTGATCACTCTGGCGAAGTTCCCTGAGTACTCGGGGTAGTTGACATTGAAACGGTCGCAAATGAAATCAGCATGCCCTTGATCCTTGGCGAAAATGATGGTCTTACCGAGCCGATCATCGCCCTCCACCCTGTGACCGTGTGTCATGAGGGCCGCGATGGCCATGTCGACCGAGTCTTCATCAAAGAGCAACTCGTAGTGCTCTTCTGCAGATTCTGCAGATTCGGTGGATTCGGTGTCTGGAACCTCTGGGGTATCACTCCATTCAGCAGTGTCCCATAGGTCTTTCTCGTGCTCACTGAGATCCTCATATCGCAGCCCATCGCGAATAAAACTCAGCGGCACGGGCACGGCCACGGGCGGGACCAGATAGCCCTCGGCCACAGCTTCCTCAAATGTGTAGGCATCTGTGGGTACGCCAACTTCAAGGCCAAACAACGCGTAGGTGTTGTCATCGACTTCATCTGTTGGTGTCGCGGTCATGCCCACAAGCAAGGCGTCAAACCAATAAAAAATCGCCCGATACTTTTGATACACCGACCGGTACGCTTCATCGATTATCACCAGATCAAAGTAGCCGGGACCGAAGATGCGCTCCCCGATCCACTCTTGTCCGTTAATAAGACCCATCATGGTCTGATAGTTCGAGACATAAACCTGACTACCTGTATCCCAGTCCGCTGCAAAATCAACGGTCGTGAGATTGACGGAATCAACGTTTGGCAGGTGGGTGTGGAATGCCCGGTCGATCTGGTTCACGATTTGTGGCCGGTCTGCGAGAATAAGGACTCGTTTTACCCAGCCTGCTCGCATCAGTTGGTCAACCAACGCGATCATTGTGCGGGTCTTACCCGAACCGGTTGCCATTACGAGGAGTGCCTCACGCTGGTGTGCCGTGAAAGCCGAATCGATGGCTCTGATCCCTCGATGTTGGTAGTGGCGATCCACAATGTCGCTGCTTATGGCAACGTCTGTTAGCGGCAGCCGCGTTTCCCGACGCGCGACCATCAGTTCTAGTTCATCGCGGGTGAAAAATCCTTGCACTCCCCGAGGTGGGTATTCGGAACTGTCATCCCACAGCCATGTGCGGAAACCATCGGTATAGAACATCACGGGCCGACGGCCAAACATGTTCTCCATACAGTCGGCATACAGTTTGGCTTGCTCTCGCCCAAGATTCGGATCGGTTTCGGTCTTCTCCGTCTCAACCACTGCTAACGGGAGATCATCTGATCCCCACAGTACATAGTCCACATGGCCAACCCCCGACTCGTTCGGCATGCCCGAAACTTCAAACCCGCGATCCCGCTCCTGCATGAGCGGCCAACCGGCTTCGCGGAGCAATTGTTCGATGATGAGTTTTTGGGTGACTTCCTCGGAATAGTCGCGCGTGTCTTGTACCGGATGAGCTGCCTGTGCAGCCGAAATCTTGGCGCGCAGTGCAGCAATTTCAGCCTCCCGACCGGGCGCCGAATCACTTGCTTGCACAACCGGTTCATGGGCAAGTTCTTGAACAGCACCGGGAGGTAAGGGCTCGTACTGTTTCGCAGTGACGGGATCAAACTTTTTATCTATGGGAACCGCTGATGGGTTGTCGGTAAACCGGAGTGCGGCCCACACCACCACGTGCAGGAGTTCGGCCAGGATCTTCGGTGCCAAGGTAGGCGGGATTTCATCATTTGTATGGACCGCAAGATTGCCAGTTTTGCGGATCAGCCTAAGTTTTTTCAAAATTGCTTCGCCGGCCAGCGAACGAAATGACCTGGCGTCCTCCTTTCCCCGCAGGTCCATTGGCCACGGCTTCGGCTGGTCAGTAATTTCATAAATGTAATTGACCAAACCCTCGATGGCCCGGCGCGAATAGAACAAGGCCGATCGCGGATCGGTGATGGAATATCCCTCAGCTTTCGCGCAATCCTCGTAGGCCCACGGCCAGACACCTTTTATGAACTCGAAATTCCCCATTGAGTCCATCCCGGTTACCGGCTTGTCCTCCACCTGCATGTTTCCTCCATTTGCGCACACCGAAGTCCAATCATGCCGCGCTTTCGCCAATCAGGTGCGCCTTCTCCAAGATCTTCCGGCCCCTAGTCCCCACGAGTGGGTGAGAGAAGTCACAGACCCCTCAGTTGGTGACCCGACACTTGGCCAATCGATTGGCGACCGAGCAGGTGGCAAAGGGTTTACCACGTTCATCTCGATGCTCGAGCAACCACGACTTAGTGCGCGCACCCGGCGTCGCGATGATGTAGCCAAACCGGACGTCGGTCCACGTGTTCGTGGGTGCCGGGTACGGCGTTGCCAGCGGCGAGAGCGGTGAGCCGTCGACATTGCTGAGCGGACCATATATAGGTGTGTCGTACCCAGTTGCCGGGTCCAGGTCAGTGCCACCGTTGCCGACTACCAGTTGGGCCGGCTGGCCTGGGATGTTAACCGCCTGGGCAACGTGGATATGGGAAGACAGAAGAAGATCGAAACCACCGAGGAGACCTTGGGATGCGGCAGTCTGATTTGGTGAGACCCACACTGGCCCGCTCCCCGTAATCTGGGACGAGGTCATTCCGAATATTGGACGATGAGTAAGCAGCCAGGCCTCATCGGGCTGGGTTGTGGCAACCTGTCTCGCTGCCGCAACATAACTTGGCCGCTGAATTGCTGCATAGGAATCCACCCCGAGGTCGCCACCGTAGGCCGAGTCAATGACTTCAAGGTCGAGTGTGTGAGCCGTAGCATCGGTGTCGCCGACCTGCCAGGTGGCATTCCAGGTTGGGCTGATGTCGTTGCTCGGCACCACAACATTCCCGTCGATGATCGACGGCGCGCACTGCAGGGCCGTTGAGCGCTGGGGGCTGAAGAACAGGAAGAAACCAATCCCGCCTCGCGAGCACGATTCATGGTTGCCGCGCACCATCAGGATCGGTGCGGCATCAAACATTGGTTGCATGGGGATGATTGCATCGGCAATCCAGCTCATGGCGCTTCCGGTGACGGGCAGGTTGCCGGGTGGGGGCGGGCTTGATGCGCACAAACTCTGGTCAGTGACGGGGCATTCCAGCTCCCGATAGAGATAGTCGCCAAGGTTGATGATCACGTCCGGGTTGTCCTTGGCAATATTTCGACTGATGCGAGCGAGGGGCCAGGCGCTGGTGTTCGCGCAGTTTTGAACCTCCCATTCATTGATCCGGCAGCCGCTATCACCGGTCAGTGCAATGCGCTCGATCCTCGATGGCAGTGACGCAGGGATCACCCGGCTGCCGACCATGGCGCTCTCGGTACCGATTGGGATTGCTCCGTCGCAGACATCCACCGCCGAGTACGCCGCACCGGCAAGGGCAGGTTTCGGCCTCAAGCGCATTGGTAGGTTGAATGTCCGCCCGGAACTGGTGCTGCCGCTGAGGGCCGGGCACCCCGCGCCAGCGGCAATTACCGCACGCGCGAGCAGTCCCGACGGCACCTCCGATGTCGGTGCGATCAGTGTGTAGGAGGCGACCGAAGATGTCGCCGAGTCAAATGAGTACGCGGTTGGTGTTCCACCCAAAGAAGCGATCAGTCCCAAAAATATGCAACCAATCGCGGATCTTCGCCAGAACATATTGGAAAGATAGCACTTGCCGCACTGTGACCCATCCCCGAATACTGTTCACGTGGTGTTCACCTTTTTGGGTAGTCGCAGCAGTTTCCTGAAAATTAATGAACCTAGGTCAGGGCAGTTATGTAAACAACATAAACTGGACGCTCCCCCGCGTCTCGGATAAACTCTCCTCAATTCCTTTCCACGCTGAGTCTGGGGGTACAGATTGTTTGCACTCGTCGTGCTTGCTTTTCTTGTAACCTTCGCCTTGATCTGGACCGGTAGACGCAAGCCGGCAATTGCGTTGGCCCTCGTTTTGCAATTTGCCTGTGTTGGCCTTTACTTCTCCCACTCCTACCATGTGAACTGGCCTTGGTGAACTGGATATGGTGAACTCGTCATGGTGACCGAACCTTCAAACTCCACTTCGGAAGCGACTGCGGTTG
>CAITYI010000142.1 GCA_903896585.1 uncultured bacterium | reverse complement strand
TTGAATCATTGATGATCAGGGTTCGTGGTGCCTGCGGGCTAAATGCATCGGCGGCGACAAATGCTGGAACGGCAGCCCGATCCCCCCGGTACAAGGTGGAGTCACTCGCGGAAATGAACCACCCGATAGATAACACCGGCGCGAGAAGTGCTCCGATTACGGCGACCATGGCAGCCGGTTGACCCGCACTAAAACTTTGCCCGACGAATCGGGTGCGTAACCCTTGAGCGCCAAGTGCCGCCGCCGCAATGAGCGCAAGCGAGATCACTAAGGTTGCCGGGCCAGGCCAGGTGCGAATTTCAACTGTTTGGCCGGGTGGGGTGAAGAGGAACAGGACCTGCACCAGCGCAATGAGCGCCGCAATCCCAGCAAATGCCCACCAGGTGAGAACGACCGCCCGCCTATCCGTGCGCAAAAGTGCAAGTAATGCCGCCAGCACAATCCCGGCAGAGACAACTAAGGGAGTCATCCCTGGACCGCCGGGATGCAAAAAAATGACATCGAGCATGGAGATATTGGGGTCGGTCAAACTGGAGACATCTAAACCGGGCTCCAAGAGAAAACGCACTGGCTGGCGGATTAAACCAAAACTCCACGGCATGAGCGCAATAAATGAGCCAATAACCGCAATGAGAAATTGCCGATAATTCGTGCGAAGGGTGTCCCGGAAAATCGCGAGGGCAACAACGATCGCAATGACACCAATCAACCACACAGCGGGGGTGAATGCCAAAACCACCGCCAGTAGCAATGCCGATCCTGCGGCGCGGCGATACGTGGCGCCAGGTTGCCCTGTTCGAAACATTGATCTAATGGCAAATGGCAACAGGATTGCGGTGACGGCCGTCCCGATTCGACCTTGTGCGAGAGCTCCGGTCATGGCCGGAACCAGTGCATAAGTCACCGCACCCCAAAGCCGGATTCCTTTGCTTGGAATCATGGCACGAGATGCGAAGTAGGCCGACCAGCCGGCGAGGGGTATCGCCAGGAGCAGCGCGATCTGAACCGCCCAAGTCGCCTTACCGAGTAACAAGGTTCCCAGTAATGCGATAGCCGCCAGATACGGTGGGGAATCGGCCGTGGAACCGGGTCCCACATTGTGCCAGGCATCGAAGTAGAACGCCCATAGATCTGAAGCACCCCACGGACTTGGCAAAAGCGCACCACCCTGAATGACGCCATCGCCTATCCAGAGTGAACGGGTGGCGATCACGGTGATGATGGTCAGCAAGGTGACGGCAATAACACTCGGCTTACGAATAACACGAGATAGAAAACCACTCGATGACTGATCGAGGAATGCAGCATCGTCGTCTACTGGTCCGGAATCCAGCGCACTCAACGTAGGTGTTGACGTATTGCTCGTTGTGGCCAATCCAGTTGCCGTCTCCAACACTGCCCGAAGTTGTTCGAATGTACTCGGCCGAAGGTGATTGACAACCGATGCAGGTTCCGTTGCACTCTTCCGAATCAGGGTGCGCGACTTATTGATATTACCTGGGTGCGTGATGACTCGGAAAACTGCGGTTATTTCACCTCGGGCTGCGGTGAGGTCCTTACCAATGGCGTACACCACGGCTCTGAGCGCACTTCCAATGAACAATCGCAACCCGAGAAAGAATCCTCGAACCCCTGAGGAGTGCGCCAATAGGACATGAACCGCAGCCTCCCGATCTTGAACAAGAAGATCTGTTGTTCCAGTCGTGGTTCGCCGGCCATGTGCCGAGGCCTCGCGATGATGCATTTGGGCTTCCGGTGCAATGAGCACGCGTTCGCCCATGCGATGTGCTCGCCAGCACAGATCCAGGTCATCGCGAAACAGCGGCAACTGGGGGTCGAAGCCACCTAGTGCATCCCAGATATCGCGGCGAATCAACATGCCGGCCGAACTCACGGCGAGGACATCTCGGGTGCCGTCATGCTGGCCTTGATCGTGTTCCCGGCGTTCAAGCCCGGTGACCCGCCGACCGTCAGCGGTGATTGCCACCCCTACCTCGAGAAGTAATCGACGATCGTGCCAACCTAAAATCTTCGGTCCCAAAATAGCCGCCGAGGGGTTATCGTCGGCTGCTTCCAACAGGCGGTCAAGGCAGTGCGGATCGGGTGCTGAGTCGTCATGTAATAGCCAGATCCATTCCACGGTATCCGGAGGCAGATCCCCTCTCGTCAAATCGGGTCGCGCTGTATTACTCAGGGCGGCGCCCACTGCAGCTCCAAAACCGGGATTGTCCTTCAAGATAATCACCCGATCCGAACCCAACGATTGGATCAGAATGTCTGCGGAGTCATCCGTGGAGGCCGCATCGACCCCCACAATCACTTCGGGTGGGCGAGTGGATCTTGCGATAGTGGTGAGCACCGCCGGTAACCAAATGGCACCTTCGTGGCTGACCAAAACGGCGGTGACAAAGTGCGGCCGGGTAATGCGGACCGGGCCTTCTTGATCTTCATCGGGATCATCAAAGAACCACTCGGCCGGGATATCGGTGGC
>CAITYI010000141.1 GCA_903896585.1 uncultured bacterium | reverse complement strand
TTGGTCCGCTCGCCCGGACTGCCGTCCCTGCCGCAGCGGGTCCCCCCGCAGTTGTAGCGGTCCCTGCAGGCGCCTTCGAAGTAGACATCACCGGTCTCACCCAGTACTCGGCACCGAGTTCGTTTGGCATCACCGAACAAAATGGTGCCGGCGTTGGTGCGCTCACCACCTTCACTACAACGAGTGATGGCCAACTCATCGGTATCTACAGCAACGGTCAGAAGCAGGCGTTGGCGCAGCTGGCAATTGCCACATTCAATAACCCCGATGGCCTGGAAAAGGTCGGGGACACCAGTTACCGGACCTCCGTTAACTCGGGTGTGGCCCTGATTGGCGCCGCAACCGTTGGTGGGCGTGGATCAATCCAGGGTGGAACCCTGGAAATGTCCAACGTCGACCTGGCTTCGGAGTTCACCAACTTGATCGTGGCCCAGCGCGGGTTCGCGGCGAACTCTAGGACCATGACGGCGGCGGACGAAATGCTGCAGGAGCTCATGAACCTCAAGCGGTAACGCACCGATGTTTCACTAGCTTGATAAGTTCCACAAGACAGAGTTGACTCGCGATTCTGGGTGGGTGGGTGCCTGTGGTGCCCGCCCACCCAAAATCCTTGTCTACCGGCAGCTTCACGGCTGCCGTGTCGGGGTTTTGGGGCTTTTAGGTCTCTTCTCGACCGTCACACCTTAAGTCGATGCTATTTCTGCCGATTACACTGTTAGGAGCCACCAGACTCATGGAAGGAGCAGGCACCGTGATTATGTTAACTAGGCTCAATGGCGAGCAGTTCGCGTTGAATTGTGATTTGATCGAACGAATCGAGGAATCGCCGGATACCGTGTTGACCCTCGTAGACGGTAAACACATCATGGTCTCTGAGCGCCTGTCCGAGATTATCGACTCAATTCGATTAGATCGCGCCACCGTTCTTGCCATTGCTCAGGACGTGGCTAATGTCGTTGATAGTCCAGCCGGTGCGTCCGGCCCGAATGTTATTTCAATGAATCCGCGTCGATAACCGTGGATCCAATAACGCTTA
This sequence comes from uncultured bacterium, assembly GCA_903896585.1. Classification (GTDB taxonomy): domain Bacteria; phylum Actinomycetota; class Actinomycetes; order S36-B12; family S36-B12; genus UBA4592. The sequence continues at coordinate 1,367 of CAITYI010000141.1, read as the reverse complement.
TTGGCGTACTTCTGGCCTTCATCATTGTCATGGTCGTCCTCATTCTCGAGGGCGGATCCCCCACATCCATTTTGCTTCTGGCCCCGTTGATTCTGGTCTTCGGTGGCACCTTTGCCGTGGGCGCCGCTGGAATGTCAGGTAAATTATTCGTTTCATCCATAAAAGCTGCCGGCAAAGCACTCGTTTCTGCGACACCGAAGTATGAAAGTCTGTTGGAAACCCTCGTGGAATGCGCCAATATCGCCCGCCGCGACGGGTTGCTCTCACTGGAGGCAACGGTCAGTGAGATTGAAGATCCACTGCTGCGTCGAGGGCTGGAGCTGGCAATCGACGGCACCGACCCGGGAGATCTTGGTCGAATCCTCGAAGCGGAACTGCACAGTGAGACGGTGTACGGCGGACGCCAAGCAAAACTCTTCGCAGATATGGGTGGTTACGCCCCCACCATTGGAATTATCGGCACGATTCTTGGTCTGGTCACCGTCCTTGGCAACCTCGCCAACCCGGACGAACTCGGTGGATTAATTGCCGCCGCCTTCGTTGCAGCCATGTGGGGCGTGCTTTCCGCAAACGTCTTCTGGCTGCCAATTTCAAGCAAGATGAAATTGCTCAATGACCTCAGAACAACGCAGGGCGAGGTAATCATTGAGGGAATTCTGGCCATTCAGGCCGGTGCAAACCCACGCATGGTGGAGCGCCGACTCCGTGCACTCCTCCCGGCCGACGTACTGCGGGATCTTGAAAAGGCAGCCTGACCTTGACCAACCGGCGGCATATTGAGCAGGAACACGAGAACCACGAAAGGTGGCTTATTTCCTATGCCGACATGGTCACCTTGCTATTCGCCCTGTTCGTGCTTCTATTCGCTATCAGCCAGGTCAACCAGAAAAAGTACGATGAACTCTCCACGTCCCTGGCCGTTGCCTTTGGCACGGTCGTAAATGTCTCCGATGGCAATGACAGCATTTTGCCCGAGGCCGGCGATAACGTGACCTTGAACTCGACCCCCCCGGTCGATGTCCCCGCAATCGTGGTTCCAGACATCATGCCCAGACTGCAAGAACAGGTTTCGACCGCAATGTCTACGCCGGATACCGTCGATGGCGTCAAGGCCAGTCTTGCGGTTCAGGCTGCGGTGGCGGCCGAGGCCGCCGACCAAGCCACCCTGAACAAGGCAGAAATGGACCTCGCCAGCGCCGTGAGCTCCGCGGGGCTTTCCGGCAAGGTGGTATTGAGCCGAGAAGAGCGCGGGTTGGTGGTGACCCTCCTGGTTGACGACGTAATCTTCCCGCCCCACAGCGCCACCCTGCAGTCCGGCGGTTCCGATGCCATCAGGGCACTTATTCCGGCAATCAAAGACTCCGGGT
>CAITYI010000140.1 GCA_903896585.1 uncultured bacterium | reverse complement strand
GATCCTGCACAAAACCTGTGTCCACCAAGCCCTCGGTGGCCACCACGTGGCCCATGGCATTGACAATCGCCACATTGGTTCCGGGGCGCAACTGCAGGTGATGCGCGGCTTTAATGTGAGGGGTTTCCACCAGTGCGATTCGGCGCGGATCAACAACAACAAGTTGAGCGCCCTTGCGCAAAGTGCGTTTCATGCGGGAAGCAAAGACCGGATGCGCATCGGTTGGATTAGCACCAATCAGAAGAATGACATCGGATTCCTCAACGGACTGGAAATCCTGGGTGCCGGCACTGGTACCAAATGTTTGCTTGAGACCGTATCCGGTTGGGGAATGACACACCCGGGCACAGGTGTCCACGTTGTTGTTACCGAAACCAGCACGAATGAGCTTCTGAACTACATAAACTTCCTCGTTGGTGCAGCGCGAGGAAGTAATGCCACCAATGGAGTCAATTCCGGATTCAGCTTGGATCAACTTGAGCCGGTCAGCGGCAAAACCAATGGCTTCGTCCCAGGTAACCACTTTCCAGTCATCGGTGATCGACTCGCGGATCATGGGCTCGGTCACGCGATCGGCGTGGGATGCATAGCCCCACGCGAAACGACCCTTCACACAGGAGTGACCAGCGTTCGCGCCACCGTCCTTGTCCGGAACCATGCGGACCAATTCATTGCCACGAAGTTCTGCAATGAATGAACACCCCACACCGCAGTAGGCGCAGGTGGTCTTGACCTGTCGGGTCGGAACACCCAACTCAATAACAGTTTTTTCCTGCAAAGTGGATGTGGGACATGCCTGCACACACGCACCACAGGAAACGCACTCACTATCAATGAACTTCAGACCCTCACTCGCTGAAACCTTGGAACCGAATCCGCGGCCGGAAATGGTGAGCGCAAATGTTCCTTGGATTTCATCGCAGGCACGCACACAACGACTGCAGGCAATGCATTTGGATTCATCGAATGAGAAATAGGGATTGGAGTCATCGGTGGGTGCATCAAGGTGATTGGCACCTTCATAGCCGTAACGAACATCGCGCAGGCCCACAACACCGGCCATGTCTTGAAGTTCACAGTCACCATTGGCCGGACAGGTTAAACAATCGAGCGGATGATCGGAGATGTACAACTCCATGACACCCTTGCGCAACTTGTCGAGCTTGGGCGACTGCGTGGTCACCGACATTCCCGACTCACATGGAGTGGTGCAGGAAGCGGGAGTTCCTTTGCGGCCGTCGATTTCCACCAGACACAGTCGGCAGGAACCAAATGGATCCAGGGAATCGGTGGCGCACAGCTTGGGAACCACTTGACCGGCGAGGGCCGCGGCGCGCATCACAGATGTACCTGCGGGAACATCAATGAGATTGCCATCGATATTAACGGTGACGATCTCGGTCGATTCAATGTCGGGTGTGCCCAGATCTGAGGGCACATTGACACGATCCGGGGGGAAGATGCTCACACGTTTTCCTTTCGACGTTGTGATTCCGGTTCGAAATCTTCAGGGAATTTATGGAGGGCACTCAACACGGGCAGCGGCGTGAGCCCACCCATGGCGCACAGTGATCCGTCACGCATGACCTCACACAGATCCTCCAGTAATTCCTTGTTACCCGCACTATTCTCCCCTCGAACAATCAGGTCAATGACCTCGACTCCCCTAGTCGACCCAATCCGGCACGGAGTGCACTTTCCGCAGGACTCCTCAGCGCAAAATTGCATGGCGAATTTCGCCTGAGTGGCCATGTCCACGGTGTCATCGAAAACAACCAAACCACCATGGCCGAGCATGGCATCGGCGGCAGCTAATGCTTCATAGTCTGCGCTGACATCGAGTTCAGCCTCAGAAAGATATGCACCCAGGGGTCCACCGATTTGCACGGCGCGAATGGGACGGCCGGTTCGCGTTCCACCCCCGAAACCCTGGACCAGCTCGCGCACACTCACCCCGAAACCGGTCTCCACGATTCCACCCTGGGCAATATTGCCCGCGAGTTGAAAAACCGAGGTCCCCTTGGAACGCTCGGTGCCCAGAGCGGCATAAGCCTCGGCGCCCCGGGACACGATCGCGGGAACGCTACCAATGGAAATGACATTGTTAATGACCGTGGGAACACCAAAGAGACCTTCAAGTGCTGG
>CAITYI010000139.1 GCA_903896585.1 uncultured bacterium | reverse complement strand
GTGCCATTGGGCCATTCACTGCACAGGAACTTGAAGGCGTCCTTAAGCAGAAGTAGCTAGTCACCGAGAATCTGTAAATTTTTATGTTTATTGTTGAGGCATGGGAAAACTCGAAGGCAAGGTTGCACTCATCACCGGTGGGGCGCGAGGTATTGGCGCTGAAGATGCCCGGGTACTTGCCGCCGAAGGCGCAAAGATCGTGGTCTGTGACTTACTCGACGATGAAGGTACGGCACTCGCTGAGGAAGTGGGCGGTGCATATCAGCACCTCGATGTAACAAGTGAAACCGAATGGCAAGCTGCCATTGCCTTTGCCGAGAAAACATTCGGCCCGGTAGATATCTTGATAAATAATGCAGGAGTGGTTGGCTTTACTCCGCTGGATACCTGTGATCTGGACGAGTGGAATCGAGTAATTGGGATCAACCTGACCGGCACCTTCCTCGGTATTCGCCATGTTGCCGATTCCATGAAACGTGCGGGTGGCGGCGTAATCGTCAACATGAGTTCGACTGCAGGGCTGATGGGCTATTCGCAACTTGGTGCCTACGTTGCCAGCAAGTGGGGTGTTCGTGGCTTAACAAAATCAGCCGCTTTGGACCTGGCGCAATACAAGATTCGAGTGGTGTCGGTGCACCCTGGGCCAATTGAAACCCCCATGACCGCAGGGCTCGATGTGAGCTTCGCGCGCCGCCCCATTCCGCGAATTGGTCAGCCCGCTGAAGTTGCCGCCATGATCTTGTTCTTAGTGGCAGATGCCACCTTCTCTACCGGCACCGAATTTGTGCTCGATGGTGGCGCAACCATTGGCGAAATGATGCGCACCTAGTCCCTCAGGCTGTTATGCCTCAGTGTGTGAAGGTTGTTTACGAGGGAAGTTTTCGGAAAACCTGTTTTGGCAGGACCTTCAAACCGGCCATGACAAAGCGGAGCGGTCCCGGTGCGTACACCGTGCTCTTGCCTTTGCGCAACGCAGTCACAATTACTTTTGCAACATCTTCCGGATCGGTGGTCATGGGTGCCTCGGGCAAATGCGTTGTCATTTTGGTGCGCACCATGCCTGGTCGCACAATCAATACATGTGCACCCGTACCCGCTAGTGCGGCATCGAGGCCCTGGGCGAATGCATCAAGTCCGGCTTTTGTAGATCCGTACACAAAATTTGACCGACGCGCCCGGTCACCTGCGACGCTGGAAAGAACCACAAGAGTGCCGTGCCCTTGATTCTTGAGGCGTCGCGCCACATGCAAGCCGGCGCTCACGGCACCCGTGTAATTCACCGTGGCGATCTCCACAGCCTGACTGGGATCAGCTTCCGCACTCAGTTGATCACCCAGAACACCAAATGCCAAAATCACAACATCGATATCAGAGACATCAAATGCGGCATCAATGATGGCGCCGTGGGAGTCCGTGTTCTTGGCATCAAACTCAATGCTTTCTACTCCGGCAATATTCAATGCTTGTAACTGCGAAACCGCAATATCGAGAGCGGGTGAGGGCCTACCAGCCAGGAGCACTCGACGAAGGCGCTGTCGGGGCATTTGCTTGATGGTGGCCAGAGCAATCTCGCTCGTACCGCCAAGTACTAACACCGTTTGGGGTTCACCCAATGCATCAATCATGTTATTGCCTTTCAGATCGCGAGTCGTCGAGATTGGTCGGATACAAAAACATGGTTAGGGTCAAGTCGATCGCGAATTTCACGCCATTCATCCAGTCGCGGATAGGTGCGCGCAAACATGGAAGGTGACTGACGGGAATCCTTGGCAAGGTACAGGCGACCGCCTTCCGCCGCCACGAGTGCATCGAGTTCATCGAGGGTTCGACCAAGTGCAGGGATACCCGCCGGTATATCAACAGCCAGAGTCCAACCCGGTTGCGGGAAAGACAACATTCCTTCATTGCTCGGGCCGAAACGCTTGAGCACCGTCAAGAAACTCAGCGTTCCCACCTCGCGCAACTTGCGTAGTGCCAATTCCACTAGGTAACCGGCAGAGTCAGGAACCTGAAATTGATATTGCAAAAAACCTTTAGGGCCATAAATTCGATTCCACTCTTGCACTCCATCAAGTGGGTGAAAAAACCCACCGATTCCTTGAAGTTCTCCTTCGCGGTGCGCTGGGTGTTTACGAAACCACGCTTCATTAAATGCGCGAACACTCCAACGATTGAGCAAACCGGAAGGAACAAGTCCGGGGGCTGTTGCAATCTTTTTGGGGTCGTAGTCGTGGGGGTTAGCCACACCCTCGAGCTTGCACTCCTCCAATGATGCGTGATCGCCGCGGGTAATAACGCCTCGGCCAGAAGTTGCCACAGAATCAATCCAGGCGACGCTGTATTTGTATTCGTCGTCACGCTCAACCATGCGGGACATGACATCGTTGAGATCCTTGCCACGTTCGGTATCGACTGAAATATAGGAACTTTGAATCGGGATCACCGTGAAGGTGGCAGACACGATCACACCGGTAAGACCCATGCCACCGATGGTTGCCCAGAATTCCGGTGACGCTGGGGTGAGAACGCGAATATCTCCGAGGCCATCAATCAGCGTGATTTCCAAAACATGGGCACCGAAACTGCCATCCAGATGGTGATTTTTACCGTGAATGTCCGCGGCTATCGCCCCGCCTACCGTGATTAATCGGGTTCCCGCCGTGACCGGAACAAAGAAACCCAGTGGAACAATTTCTCGCAGAATTGAATCGATACTGGCACCCGCATCTGCCGTGACGGTCATGGTTTCCGGGTCAAGGGTGAAGTTGTTGAAAGTCGTCATGTCAAAAACTGTGGCGCCACCCGACTGTGCGGCATCGCCATAAGAGCGACCCAAGCCACGCGCGAGCACACCCCGCGATCCCGCCGACCGGATGTACTGCGACATTTCCTCTGCGTGGTGCGCAGGAACAAAGTTGGCCACCGAAGTCATGACGCGACCCCACCCTGAAAGTGGTTGCGGATTGCTCAGGGGTGTGGCGGTCATACGCCCAGTGCCCCCAGCCCGAAGAGAATGAGCCACGCTAAGCCAAGCAGCATGAGCACCTTGTCACCTAAAACTGCGTCTTCTGGCGCTTCGGCATCGCCCTTATCTATCACAACACCGTAACGCAAAATTGCCAAGACAAAAGGCAGCACACTCCACTCTGCCCAAGGTAAGGATGACGGAGTTTGCGCAACATCAAATGCCCACAGGGCGTAACCCATGATGGCGACTGCGGCTGCGACCGACCAAACAAATCTCAGGTAACCAAGGGTGTATCCGTTCAATGCCTTACGACGTGTGGCGCTCTTATCTACTCCCGCTTCTTCTTCACTTTTGAGTTCGCTGTATCGCTTACCCGCAGCCATGAACAGTGAGCCGAATCCAGCGACAATAAGGAACCACTGTGAAATCGGAAGATCTGATGCTGCGCCACCGGCAACCGCGCGGAGTAGAAAACCCATGGACAAAAGTGCAAGCTCAATAACAGGTTCATGTTTGAGTGCGAGCGAGTAGGCCAAGGTAAATACTGCGTAGGCAAGGATCACGCCCGCCAACGCGGGAGCAATGAAATAGGAACCAACAAGAGAAATCGCAGCAAGGACAATTGCCATGGTTAGTGCAAGGGGTACCGGTAATTCACCGGCAGCAATTGGCCTGCGGAACTTACTTGGGTGTTCACGATCACTCGATGCATCGCGAATGTCATTGATCAGGTAGGTGGCACTGGAAATTAAACAAAAGGCGATAAAAGCTCCGATACTCGGCCAAAAAACACTGGGCTCGAAGATTTTTCCCGCGGCCAAGGGTGCCGCGAAAACGAGCACGTTCTTGGCCCACTGCCGTGGCCGCAGCGCAACAAATGCCGCTACCGGCAGTGATCGAGATTCGCTCACCTAGAGCACCACTCGATCGATGCGAGCACTCGGCTCGGTGTCTCCAATAATTCGGGCGATCTGTGGAACGACCAAGAACCAGGTGATCAGGTGCGGAATGGAAAGCCAGATGGCGGTCGACACCGATTCTGAGCGCATGATGGGAAAGGCCAAAGATGCCAGAGCAATAATCGTGCCCGCCCAAAAAACTATTTGTTGCGCGTGCGGAAGACCCCGAGCCAAAAGTGATGCCATGGCACCTATTTCAGCGGCAGCCAACGGAACCAGAACAATTGCAATCCACGGAACCATGACCGGAAGTTGGTTGGTATCCACCTCTAGCGGAACGCCAATTAATCGAGCGAATGCGTAAACGATCAGACTCAAGATTGCCGACCACGCTCCCGTGACCAATCCGGCATATGCCAAGAACTTGGGGCCGGGATCCAGGGAAATTGCCGGCGCAATGGGAGTCTTGGAACCGACCCACCCACCCACGGAGGATTGGGAGGACTCAGGCATTCCCCTATTGTGCTACGCCACGGGAGATCTGGGCCTCCGACCCGAATTTTTCCCCACACTCAATCACTGGCTTAGCCAACTTCTGACCTGTTTAGTAAACGGGCTTCTCCGGCTCAATCTGGTTTACCCAGGCCAGGAGTCCGCCACCAACATGGACGGCGTCACTGAAACCTGCTCCCTGGACAACCGCTAATGCTTCAGCGGAACGCCCCCCTACCTTGCAGTGCAACACAATTCGCTTGTCGGTCGGCAGGTTCGCTAAGGCTGATCCGTCCATGAATTCGCCCTTGGGAATCAGAATCGATCCAGGAATTTGGACGATCTCGTATTCACCCGGCTCCCGGACATCGATCAGAACAAAGTCATCTTCCCCGCGATCCCGTGCATCCAGCATGGCCTTGAGGTCTTTCACCGAGATGGTTGAACCCTTGGCTGCTTCAGCGGCCGAGACTGAGATTGAGCCACAGAAAGCTTCGTAGTCGATCAACTCGGTGACGGTGGGATTTTCTCCACACACCGCGCACTGTGGGTCTTTGCGAATCTGCACCTGCCGGTAGGACATCTCTAATGCGTCGTAGACCATCAGCCGACCCACTAATGGATCACCGATCCCAGCGAGCAACTTGATCGCTTCGGTGACCTGAATGGAACCGATCGAAGCGCACAACACACCAAGCACACCGCCTTCCGCGCAACTTGGCACCATTCCGGGTGGAGGGGGCTCGGGGTAAAGACACCGGTAACAAGGGCCGTACTCCGCCCAAAACACACTGGCTTGACCATCGAAACGGTAGATCGATCCCCAAACATACGGTTTGTTCAGCAGCACACAAGCATCGTTGACCAGGTAACGGGTGGCGAAGTTGTCTGTGCCATCGACGATCAGATCGTATTCAGAAAAAATCTCCATGACATTCGTTGAATCAATGTGCACTTCATGCATCTGCACATTGACATACGGGTTGATCTCCAACACCCGGTCGCGAGCACTTTCGGCCTTAGACCGACCAATATCTTTTTGGCCGTGAATAATTTGACGCTGCAAATTCGACTCGTCAACGGTGTCAAACTCGGCGATACCCAGTGTGCCCACTCCCGCTGCCGCGAGGTACATCAATGCTGGACTACCGAGGCCACCGGCACCCACGCACAGCACTTTGGCGTTCTTGAGTCTCTTCTGTCCCGTCATGCCGACATCGGGGATTATTAGGTGTCGGCTGTATCGACGGACTTCATCGACGCTGAGTTCAGGTGCAGGTTCTACCAGCGGCGGCAGGTTCATTGTTGACTCCAAAGAAAAATCAGTTGAGATGTACGGGATGTTTTTGAGTCTAACCGGTTATTGAAATTTCACCTGTGCACATGTAAACATGCACCGATGCGCGGATCACGCCCACAGTTGACCATCCATTGCAGCTACGGCTTCATCGAGTGAGCCTTCATAGGCACCGGTCGACAGATACTTCCATCCGCCATCGCACACAATAAAAGCGATGTCTGCCGACTCCTGGGCCGCGACCGCCTTGGCCGCGAGACCAAGTGCCGCGTGCAGAATCGCACCGGTGGAGACCCCCGCGAAAATTCCCTCCAGTTCGAGTAGTTCTCGGGTTCGACGCACCGCATCTCTTGGGCCAACCGAAAAGCGGGAGGTCAGTAGAGATTCGTCGTAGAGCTCCGGAATGAATCCTTCGTCGAGGTTGCGTAAACCGTAGACAAGTTCCCCGTATCGCGGTTCGGCAGCAACAATTGAGACATCGGGTTTATTCTCTCGAAAGAATCGCCCCACCCCCATTAATGTTCCGGTTGTTCCCAAACCCGCAACAAAGTGCGTGATCGAGGGGAGGTCAGCAAGTAATTCAGGACCGGTATTTTCATAATGAGTAAGTGCGTTCGCAGGATTGCCATACTGGTACAGCATGACCCAATCCGGGTTCTCGGCGGCCAATTCCTTAGCAACCCGCACCGCTTCATTTGATCCACCCGCCGCCGGCGAGTAGATCACCGTGGCACCCCAGATCGCCAGTAACGCTGCCCGCTCACTTGAAGTGTTCTCCGGCATGACGCACACGAGTGGGTAACCTCGTTGCTTGGCAACCATGGCTAGGGATATGCCGGTATTTCCAGATGTGGGCTCGAGAAGCGTTGCCCCCGG
>CAITYI010000138.1 GCA_903896585.1 uncultured bacterium | reverse complement strand
CGGATTCTTTTCAATATTGGCAGTGATCAGACTTTGGTGAACGGATAGGTAGATGGTGCCGAGGCGGTGAGCGTGTTCCCAAGCGTTGGTGTCCAAGCCGGAGAGCAGGGCCATGAGGAGTTCTTGGGCGTGAATCAAATGGGGGTGGGGGTGCTCTCCAGCCTCGAGGGCGACTAGTGCCCGCTCGAGGTCGAGGGTGAGGCGTTCAAAGGCCAACACCACAATTCGGGCCGGCGATGCAGTCGTGACCGCGTGATCACGGTAACTGGCGGCGGCCTGATATGGATTCTTTTGCATATAAATCAGTTTTTGGTCAATGCTTTAACGAAGACATCGAGTGAGGTTTGCAGGAAACTCTGCTTGGATTGAAGCGCCTGAATCTTGGCATTGAGCTCGGAATAGAAAACTGTGAGTGAATCCTCACGTTGCGCTAGTGCGGTGCTCATGTCGGTGATTCGTTGGGTGAGATCCGACACGCGGGTCTGGCGAGAAGAAACCTCGCTGTACAACGCGCCCGTGACCGAAATCGCCGCTGTCGCGAGCGATTCTACGCGGGCCGCGAAGGCCGCGACCTGACCGATTATGTCATAAGAAAACGGGGTCGAAGCCCTGCTGTCATACGCATCACTGAACGTGGCTTGATCAAAAGTGAATGACCCGACCAGAGTCAACTGAATTCCCGCGTCAGACAATGAAGCGAGCGTGTTTGAGTCAAATGTTGCTCTAAGCAGGTCTTGTGAGACCTGCCGGGGGGTGTAATCGGTTTCCAGCGCCCCATTAGCTGAGGTCTGAACCTTGATCAAGTTGAGTGTGTTATTGAGTGCTGTTACTAGGTTCTGAGCGGCCGCGACCATGGTGGCCGATGTCGATGAACTGGGCACCTGCGGCGTCAGGGTTACTGTATCCGGAGGACCTGAATCCATGATACCTGACACCGTGATGGTCAAACCGGGGAAATCAGCCAGATTGGAAAAGGTATTCGAGGTCGAGGTATGCGTCACCAGCACTTCATTTTTGAGGTACTCAATAGTCGCGGTCGGCGACCCAGGAACAATCGAGGTCACGGTGAACGGGTAAGGCGAATTCCCGGCAACAGCCCCGGCAGTAGAAAAAGCGGTAACTTTGCCGGCATCATCGCCGGCATTGGAAAACGTGACCGTGGTGCTGGCGGGGACGAATCGAGCTGAACTGGTGATGGCTTCCGCGGCGGATGCCACCGCTGCCATGCTGGTATTGAGCTCTTGGTAGGCCGCAACTTGCAGATCTTGGGCGGACTTTTGCGCCACGAGTCTGTTACTGCGCATGGAATCAACAGCCATGATGTTGGACACGATGGCTTGCACATCGATCAAGTTCATGGACGATATTCCGACCACAACACACCTCCCCCTATCTAATCGGCACCACTTGGCTTTCTAGCAGGCGATTGGATAATCGGATTTACAGCAGTTTGAATACCGCATTAGACATCTGCATGGCCTGAGCCTGCAGGGCGGCTGCGGGGTCCGCCATGATGTTAGTCGAGGTCAGGTTCATCATTTCTTTGACCACGCTCACATCCAAAGCCTTGCCAATTGCCGCTTGCTGGTTGGCGATCGTGGACTCGAGAACCTGAAGTGAGTTCTGCAGCGAAATCAGATTGCCCGCATTCGTTGATCGGGAGCTCGTGATTGCAGCGGCGGCCGCCTGGAACTCGGCAATACTGCCGGGCTGGACCGAGCCTCCCGCGTTCACTGAAGCGATTGCATCGGGGGTCACGGTGATGCTGGCACCGGTGGAGTTCACCGCGGCTGTCACGGGAGTGCCAAGAACGGGAACGCCACCGAAGGTGGTGTTGGCACCAATGGAGTCGATACCGGCTTGAACGGCCAAAAGTTGGGCGTCAATGGCCGCGGAATCACCGCTTGTTGTGAGGCGATCGGTAGCCAGAGCCACACCCTGCTGGGCGAGGGTGACGCCCTTGGCGTAGGCGGCATCCGCGGTCTGGAGGACATTCACCGCGTTTTGCGTGCTGGTAATGGCAGTTTGAGTAGCCGCCAGTGAGGAGACCAGACCCGCGGGCGGGTTAGTCGGCGCGACCTGGGCAACATTGGCAGACTTGACATCCCCTGAGATCTTGGCCAGCGCACTGGTGGCATTGGCCTGCAACAGGGCGATATCCGGCCTGGTGTTAACCGCATTTGCGCCTACCGGGGCTATTTCAAATGACATGAGATACCTCTTCTACTGTGATGCTGATTGCGTTGGCGGTGTTCGTGTTGATTGTGGTGTTGATTGTGGTGTTCATGACGCCATTCCGGCGGTGCTTGGCTGGCGCAGTCGATCGGCGGCAGCCTTCTTTTCTTCGGTCAGGCGCTGGTCCAAGCCCAGCAAGCGGTGCTCGGCAACGGATGCGAAGTAGGCGGATCTGCGTCGGTCCACCGCCCCACCCGGCCTTGTGGAGATGGGAACCTGCTCGGGGGCAAGGTGGGCGTTCATGCCATCGCGCAATAGAACGAGAGCCTCAGCACGCAACTGGGACACTCTGGACTCGGTCACCCCGAGGTCCTCGGCAATATCTGCCATGGCATGGCCCTGCAGGAAGTAGCGGGTGATCACGGTGCCGAGGCGGTCGGGAAGAGCCGAAACAGCCGCCCGGAGGTAGGTCTGAAACTCGGTGTCCAGAATGTGTTCCTCGGGACCGAGGGACTCTGCGTCCACAAAATCTGTTGCCTGACCTGAGCCTGAGGCCGGATCAGCATCGAGGGAAAGAACACTCCCGCGGGTGAGGGAAGCATCCAGGGTGCGGAGTTCTTCAACGCTGACACCCATGTATTCGGCGATCTCGGTGCTTTTTGGAGCCGAGCCCAAGGTTGCGATCAAGTGGTCCACGGCTTCTTCGCGGGCCCGACCGGCCTGGCGGACAGAGCGGGTGGCCCAGTCCTTGCGGCGGAGATCGTCCATGATGGCCCCTCGAATTCGCAGGGCGGCGAAGTGGCGAAATGGCACGCCGCGGTCCTCGGAAAAGGAGTGAGCGGCTTGGACCAGGCCCTCAAGGCCGGCGGACCGAAGATCGTCACGATCGATGTACGTGGGAAGTTTCATGGCGAGGCCGCTGACTACATATCCGACCAAGGCGAGATTGCTGGTAACCAGCAGTTGCCCCTCTGGCGAGAGAGTCCGCTTTCCTCCTGAGGAATTCGTGTCAAGCATTTTGGCTCCTATGTGCCCTGGCACCGAAGTGCTAGCGCGCTAGTGAAGTGAGCTTCCATGCCCGGGTACACCGGCTGGTGTTCCCTTTAAACTGACGAATCGAAATCCTTTTCGACCCTGCGAAATATCCGATCTTGTCCGGTCATGTCCAAACATGTCTGAAGATGACTAGGTGAGAAGTAAGCCGTACTCGGTGTAGACGTGTCAATGCGGCAAATCAAGATTCCGAAAAAAATGATCGGTTTTTACACCATTTAAGTAACTTTTAGGAAGAACTAGGGCAAAATATCCTAAGGAACCCACTAAGGGTGCCAATAGTCAATTGATAGTTCCATCTTCGAAATTGCACTGTGAACAGAATTGCTCGCCCAGTAACTGACTTGAATTTAATGTCCGGTCAAACTGGGGAAAAATATTGTCCGCCGCGGGTGAAAAATTCTTAACTCGCAATTTCGAGGACTGAATGTGGGAGATTTATGGCCAAGGAATTCCAGGTGCGGGTGTTGGTGGCCGAGGACGAGCCATTCACCCTAGCTCTTGTGAGTGAGGCATTGGCTGCCGCGAACTTTGAAGTGAGTGCGGTAGCGACGGTGACCGAGGCAATCTCCACAATCGAAGTATTTTCGCCAAACGTGGTTGTCACTGACCTGAATTTCGGGCCTGGTGCTCCATCCGGTGCCGACCTGCTCGCCCACATTGATGAGCACTATCCGTGGATCGGAAAAGTGGTATTGACCTCGCATGGATCTGCTTCACTGGCATTACCCATTGGCAGTCAATTGGCCGGCGGGATTACCTATCTCGTGAAAACCCAACTCTGCTCGATCGCTACTTTGGTGAATGCAGTGAACGAATCGATCAGCAAGTCCGCTGGAACAACGCAGCGCCAATCAATCACGGGGGATCAAATTCTGATCAGCAAAGCACAGGGTGAGATTCTGTTGTTGATCGCCGAGGGCTACACAAATACCGCGATCGCCAAGAAGCGAGGGAAATCTGTCCGCGCG
>CAITYI010000137.1 GCA_903896585.1 uncultured bacterium | reverse complement strand
TACCTGGCCAGAGGAGTGACACCCGTTCACGGCGGCCGCCAACACACTGGGGAGGCTGAGGAACTGGATCTTCCAGGGGTCTGGATTGACCTAGGCTCTGCCGTTGATGCAGTCCTAGATGGCTCACTAGGCAATCCGACGGCCGTGGTGGGTATCTTGGCGGCACAAGCAGCCAGCTCGTCCAACTGGGAGACTTTGCGAGACCCCGATAGCCCTTGGGTTGCTCGAGAGAAATTGTGGTCTATTGGGCGCCTGCCTCTGGGCTAGGTCGCGGCTTCGGCTGCAGTAGTGTGCGTGGTGGATGTTGATAAAACAAACAACAAAAGATATTAGCGGAAAGCGTGGGGCGATCGTGAAAGTTGGCGTACCGAAGGAAATTAAGAACCACGAATACCGGGTGGCAATTACGCCGGCCGGTGTACACGAGTTCGTCACCCACGGTCATGAGGTGGTTATCGAATGCGGCGCGGGTATTGGTTCATCGATTCCTGACGAAGACTTCATAACTGCAGGTGCCACCATGCTCCCTACCGCAGATGCGGTGTGGGAGTCCGCTGACATGATCCTCAAAGTCAAAGAACCTATTGCGGCTGAATATCATCGAATGCGCAAGGGACAAGTTATTTTCACGTTTTTGCACTTGGCGGCGTCAAAGGAATGCACCGATGCCCTCATTGCGTCTGGTTCCACGGCGATTGCCTATGAAACTGTAGAGCTACCCGATGGCTCACTTCCCTTGCTCGCTCCAATGTCTGAAGTAGCTGGTCGATTGGCACCACAAGTAGGCGCGCACGCACTCATGAGAGCCCACGGAGGCCGTGGAGTTCTCATGGGAGGAGTATCGGGTGTTTATGCCGCCAAAGTAGTTGTCTTGGGCGCTGGGGTAGCTGGCACGAACGCGGCAGCGATTGCATTGGGCATGCAGGCGGAAGTACTCCTGTTAGACAAAAACATTGCTCGATTGCGCCAGATGGATGCGATCTATCAGGGGCATATGCAAACCATTGCATCTAATTCTTATGAAATTGAACATGCCGTGCTGGAAGCGGACATGGTGATTGGGGCAGTCCTGGTGCCGGGTGCCAAAGCACCAAAACTTATCTCCAATGAACTGGTTTCGCGAATGAAACCTGGTTCCGTTCTCGTTGATATCGCAATTGATCAGGGTGGTTGTTTTGCCGACTCTCGACCCACAACGCATGCCGATCCAACATATCCGATTCACAATTCTGTCTTCTATTGTGTGGCCAATATGCCTGGAGCAGTTCCACACACCTCCACCTATGCGCTAACAAATGTCACTTTGCCGTATGCCATTGCCTTAGCAGATCAAGGCTGGGAGAAAGCATTGGCTGATGATCCTGCGCTCGCATTGGGTCTAAATGTTCACGATGGTCAGGTCACCTATGCAGCCGTCGCAGAATCCTTTGATTTGCCTTTGCTAAAAATTGAGCGGCTACTCGCCTGAAAATAGCGACTGCAATCCGCGGGTACCTCGATCATGTCAGCATTGAGCGAGGGCTTTCAGTCAACACCGTGGCGGCCTATCGCCGAGATCTTGAGCGCTATGCGCAGTGGATCCATCAGCAGGGGATTACCGATCTTTCTCTGGTGACAGCAAATTCGGTGAGCGACTTTGCCGCATCGCTAGCGCGAGACTTGAGTAGTTCAAGTGCTGCCCGAACTATCATTTCAGTGAGAGGGTTTCACAAATTCGCTGTCGCTGAGGGCTGGGAAGTTGATAACCCGGCCGTTGATATCCGACCTCCCAGTATTCCCCTGCGGCTGCCAAAAGCACTGCCTTATGACACGGTTCTGTCAATTATTCAGGCTGCGACCAACTCTCAATTCCCTTACCGTGATACGGCCGCCATTGAACTGCTCTACGGCACCGGAATCCGGATATCCGAACTCATAGGGTTGGATCTTGAAGACATTGAGTTTGACACTGAAACAATTATTGTTACTGGGAAAGGTAGCAAGACTCGAATGGTGCCAATTGGATCCGTTGCCCTGAGCGCTGTGGCCCGATACACGCAAAATGAGCGCGGGGCCCTTCTCAGTAAGAACAAGGGATTGGTGACTCAGCGAGTCTTTTTGAATACCAGGGGTAAGCCGCTATCGCGCCAGAGCGCATGGGAGATTGTTGTTGGGGCTGCCAAAAGTGCGGGAGTTCCAGGGGTTAGTCCTCACAGTTTTCGGCACAGTTACGCCACCCACTTACTTGAGGGCGGGGCAGATGTCCGCTCGGTTCAGGAATTATTGGGTCACTCATCGGTCACCACGACACAGATCTACACCATGGTCACAGTGGACACTCTCCGTGAGGTGTACTCGGGAGCCCATCCGCGGGCTCTTTAACCCCAACATGAACGGAATCTGCCCATACCAATGCCTCAAGGGACGTTGAATACACAGTAGGCTGGGACCACCATGTCTGAATCCGAATTTGCCCATCTACCGGATATTCCTGAGCCCGAGATGCTTAGCGAACACGGTCCTGCTCGGGTTATTGCCATGGTCAACCAAAAAGGTGGAGTGGGGAAAACCACGTCGACCGTCTCCCTAGGTGCAGCACTTGCCGGATACGGGCGCAAAGTGCTGTTGGTGGATTTTGACCCTCAAGGCGCACTCTCCGTTGCCCTGGGCATTAACCCAAATGCGGCCGATCTGTCAATCTATAATCTGCTGACCGACAATGATTGCCACGTGGGCGATGTCATCATTTCCACCAGAGTTGAAGGTCTTGATCTGATTCCGAGCAATATCGACCTGTCTGCAGCTGAACTGCAATTAGTTTCTGAAGTGGGTCGGGAGTATGCATTACAACGAGCTCTGGCACCCGTCATTGACGACTACGACTTTGTCTTAATTGATTGTCAGCCGTCATTGGGGCTACTCACCCTCAATGCCCTCACGGCAAGTAACGAAGTCATCATCCCGATGGTGACCGAGTATTTTGCACTTCGCGGAGTGGCATTACTGAAGGACACCATTGACAAAGTTACTTCCAGACTCAACCCGCAACTGAGAATTATTGGCGTGCTACCAACAATGCATGATCCGCGCACATTGCACAGTCGCGAGGTTTTGGAGTCGGTAACTGGAGCATTTGGTGACACTGTGTTTACAACCACAATTAATCGAACGGTAAAGTTCCCCGACTCGGCCGTGGCAGGGGAACCCATAACGGAATTCGCAGCGTCTAGTTCGGGGGCGGTGGCGTATCGAAGGCTGGCTCGCGAGGTGCTCACACGGTGACATCCGTGGCTGCCGAATCTCCTGAAGGAGTAATTGGGGAGAGTATTTTCTCCGTCAAGGTGGGAGACTTCGAGGGACCCTTCGATCTACTTTTGTCTCTCATCTCCAAACACAAGCTCGAAGTCACGGAATTAGCACTGCATCAGGTGACTGACGACTTTATTGCGCATATTCGCTTACAAGGCGCCTCATTTGATTTAGATGAGACCAGCAGTTTCTTGGTAGTCGCAGCCACTCTGCTCGATCTCAAGGCTGCCCGCCTGCTTCCACGGGGAGAGGTTGAAGACGAAGAAGATCTTGCGCTCTTGGAAGCCCGAGATTTACTGTTCGCCCGTATTTTGCAGTACCGCGCGTACAAGGAAATCACGGTGATTTTTACCGACATGATGAATTCGGCGAGTAAGTCATTCCCAAGGACGGTGGGCTTGGAGCCGCAATTCGCTGACCTGTTACCCGAAGTCATGATCGGGTTAGGTCCAGATCAGTTTGCCGCCATGGCTGCGAAGGCCCTCACCCCCAAGCCCATTGAAGAAGTTGGTATTGGGCACATTCACGTGCAAAGGGTGTCCGTGCGAGAGCAGGCGGCGATTATTGTGGATCGACTGAGGCGGGTGAGAGCCACGACCTTTCGGGCTCTCACCACCGATTGTGATTCGACACTGCTGATTGTTGGCCGATTTCTGGCGCTGTTGGAGTTGTACCGGGAACAGGTGATTGTCTTCGAGCAAATTTCACCTCTTGGAGACCTCACTATTCGCTGGGTGGGACAAGATGAAGGTGAAATTGAAGTAACCGATGAATTTGACGTGGAGCGCGAAATTGACGCGGCTGAAATTGACGCGGCTGAAATTGAGGCTGTTGAAGTTGAATCTGTTGAAGTTGAAAACGAATACAAAGCCGTAGCCGTAGCCGTAGCCGAAGAAATCACATCCGAGACAAGAATAGGTGAGGAGTCATGATGAAAGATTCACCCGAAATCCTCAATGGGAATGTGACCGGTGAAGTGTCCCCTGATGACATTGCAGATCCCAGTGAAGAGACCCTGGGCGCACCGTCACTTGGTGCCGCGCTCGAAGCGCTTTTACTCCTCGCAGATGAACCCCTCACCCCTCGTGATTTGGCACAAATCACTCGGATGCCGGAAACCAACGTCGATTCCACGTTGCGCGAGTTGGCTCGCCAATACACAGAAGAAGCGAGGGGCTTTGACCTTCGCGAAATTGCAGGGGGTTGGCGGTTTTACACTCGCGCAGATTGTTCGACACTTATTGAGCGCTGGGTAATTGATGGACAACAAGCTCGGTTGACACAGGCTGCTCTCGAAACTTTGGCTGTCATTGCATACCGCCAGCCGGTTACACGTGGTCGAGTCAGTGCCGTGCGAGGCGTAAATATCGATGGCGTGATCAAGACATTGCTGACTCGCGGTCTGATCGAAGAAGCTGGAACCGAGCATGAATCCGGTGCGATTTTCTACAAAACAACTTCCTTTTTCCTTGAGCGCATGGGGATTGCGTCGCTCGAGGATCTACCTCCGTTAGCTGAGCACCTGCCAGATCTTGCTGATCTGGATGCCGTCCTTGAGTCGGTAGCCTCGGGTGACTAACAAACTTGATTCGGCCAGTCAGGAATCGGGTGAGGGAGTCAGACTCCAAAAGGTTTTATCACAAGCTGGATTGGGGAGCAGGCGGGCCTGCGAATTCCTAATAGAGCGGCGTCGTGTGACGGTAAACGGTGAGATCGTTCGCGAGCAGGGCACACGAGTGAATCCTGAAAGTGATGTCATCCACGTTGATGGTGAACGTGTTCCCACTAAGGCGGACAACCTTGTTCTAGTGCTGAATAAACCTTTGGGCGTACTCACGACAATGTCCGATGATCAGGGACGACCCTGCGTGGGTGATTATGTACACGACTCAAGAATCCGCGTCTTTCACGTTGGTCGTCTCGATGCCGAAACTGAAGGACTACTTTTACTCACCAATGATGGAGAACTCGCAAATCGACTCACTCACCCAAGCTATTCGGTTGATAAGACCTACATTGCGACCGTGAAGGAGATCAGCAATCAGGAGGTGCAGGCACTTACCAGTGGAATTGAACTAGAGGATGGTCCTGCGGTGGCCAATAAAGCCAGAGTTCTGTCACGTGCCAAGAATGCGGCCATGGTGGAGATCGTCATTCATGAAGGCAGAAATCGCATTGTTCGACGCATGTTTGAAGCGGTTGGTGCGCCGGTTACAGCACTCGTTCGTACTCGAATTGGTCCCATACACCTGGGACAGCAGCGTCCTGGCACCATCCGGAAGCTGTCAGGACCCGAACTTCGATCTCTTTATACGGCGGCTGGCCTGTGATTGACTTTCGGTAGACTTTCCGAATGGCTATCCGAGCGATTCGAGGAGCAACCTGCCTTACCGCTGACGATTCTGCCGAAATGGCTGAAGCCGTTGGCGAGTTGGTATCTGCGATGCTTTCGCGAAATGGAGTTAGTCGCCACGACGTCATCAGCCTATTCCTTACGGGCACCCCGGACTTGCGGTGTGCATTCCCCGCAGCCGGTGCCCGACTGCATGGAATGCAGGACGTTCCGTTGATGTGTGCCCAAGAAATGAATGTTCAAGGGGCCTTAGAAAAAGTGGTTCGAATAATGGCTCACGTAGAAACAGATCACACTCGTGCTGAAATCCATCATGTCTATCTCCGTGGTGCCGAGGTGCTCCGAGCGGACCTGCCGCACGCACCTGAAACGAAATCCTGATGGCTTCGACTGATCTGCCAAGCAACGTTCACATTATTGGTAGTGGATTAATTGGAGCCTCCATCGCTTTATCGTTAATGAACAAGTCGGTATATGTAACTTTCAGCGACATAAACCCTGAACATGTTGACATCGCGCGATCAATTGGATTGCTCGAATTCAAGGATCACGCAACCCCCGATTTGGTGTTCGTCTGCGTTCCGCCTGCTCAGGCCGCAGAGGTGCTGGCCACAGCATCCCGGGAATTTCCTGATGCAACAATCACCGACGTCACTTCGGTAAAAAGCACGGTGCTGACGCGGGCAGATGAACTGGGGGTTGATTCGAGCCGATTAGTGAGCGCTCACCCCATGGCGGGAAGGGAGATCTCCGGTCCTCGTGGCGCGCGGGCGGACCTTTTTGAAGATCGAGTCTGGGTGGTGACTCCAAGCCCAAAGAGTGATCCTGACCGGGTACGGACAATAGAACAAGTCATTGAACTCATGGGAAGCTCGTGGGTGGAAATGAGTGCACTGCACCACGATCGAGTAGTCGCGCTCGTCTCTCACACGCCCCAGATTCTCGCGAGTGTTTTGGCCGGTGAACTAACTGATCAAAAGTTAGAGGATCTGGCGATATCAGGCCCGGCGCTCAATGACATGACGCGTATCGCCGCATCTGATCCAGCTTTATGGAAAGAGATTCTTATGGCCAACTCTCAGGAAGTCGTGAGTTCAATGGACGCGATCATTGCCTCTCTGAATAGGCTTCGCAACGCAATTTCTTCAGATGACGCTGCAACAATTGAGGAAGTTCTTTCCCGTGGGAATTCGGGCAGAGCCCGTGTGCCAGGTAAGCATGGCGGTCAACACGTGGCACTTGAATCAGTTAGTGTCATGATCTCAGACAAGCCGGGTGCACTTGCTGAGCTTTTCACGGCGGCAGGCGAATTCGAGGTCAATTTGGAAGATGTTCGGATCGAGCACGTGATGGGAAGACCATCAGGAATAGTCCAATTATTTGTCCGTCTAGGCCAGGCAGAAATATTAGAAGTTGGCTTGGAATCTCAAGGGTTTGACACTCGAGGGCGGGCATGACTAGCAATGTCATTGCAATTGATGGACCTGCTGGATCAGGAAAATCAACCGTCAGCCGACATGTCGCGAGCACGCTCGGATGGATCATGTTGGATACAGGAGCCATGTATCGGGCGATTACTTGGGCGGTTTTGCAGGCCGGAGTAGATCCAGCAGAATCAAAGCGAGTGGGTGATATTGCTCGTGAATCGATCATTGAGTTGGATACCCAACCGGTTGCATCATCTGTTTATGTGAACGGCATCGATGTCACTTCTGAGATCCGCTCTGCCGAAATAACTTCGGCGGTCAGCGCCGTGAGTGCTGCTGCGGAAGTGCGGGACTTATTAGTGGAATTACAGCGGGAAACCGTTCGGAAATCTGGACACGGAATAGTTGTTGAGGGCCGCGACATTGGCACGGTGGTACTACCGGACGCTCAATTGAAGGTGTTTCTCACTGCGGATCCACGAACTCGGGCTGGTCGTAGGAGTGCCGAGTTAGGGCAAAACTCCTCCGAGGAAGAGTTGAAAAGGATGCAATTGAAGATTGAGGAACGAGACTTCAAGGACTCCTCGAGAGAAGTTTCTCCTCTCCGGGCTGCCACAGATGCCATAATCATTGACACAACTGATATGAAACTTGATCAAGTGGTGCAGGAAATATGTCATCTTGCAAGAAAAAGGTACTCGCTCACGTGACACCACAAAGATTTAGTCGGTCAGCGCACGCGAGGAATATTGGATCGGTGATCAGCAGGCTGCTGTATCGAGTGAAGGTTGTTGGTGCTCATTACATCGATTCCAGAAGTCTAGAAAGTATGACCGATCAGGCTCCCAGGGGTGTTGTGGTCTTGAGTTCAGGCCTAGGTTCCGCAGGAATGCTCCTGGTCAAATCGATTCTCACCCGTCCATCCCATGTTCTTACTGATCCGGAAGTCCCGGAGATCGGTGGCGATTTTCACCTTATCCCGCCATATTCCATTGATGCGCAATTAGCGAGTCTTGAAGTTCTCACGGCGGGGGGAGTGATTGTTGTAGATTCCCAGATTGTCGATCCTGGGTTCCTACTGATGCAAACCCGCGCAACAGTTGTACCTGTCTCTGTATGGATTGATGCCCCGGGCGGAGAGGTATTTGAGTGGTTGGGAAAGGCTCCTGCCATGCGTTCAGCGATTAGCGTGTACTTTGGGCAGGGTAAGGTTCCATCTGCGTTAGGACTTTCTGGGTCTGAGCACGGTGGTCTCGTTGGCGCCAGCCGATATTCATCCGAGTGGTGCAGACAATTACTTCAGGATCATCGACAGATGGTGCTGCACAGATTAGGTGGAGGGGCAGCTCGGTGACCGATCAGGAACCCAGTAATGCAGGCAGTGATTTTGCCGAAGAGGACACCGGAGAAGACCTATTCGACGAGGAATTTAACGAAGATGAATTTCTCGCCGCCGCCCTAGCTGCCGCGCGTGAGGAATTTGGTGATTTTGACCTCGAATTAGCGGAGATGCAAGGAACCGCCAATCTTCCGGTCGTAGCCATTGTTGGGCGCCCTAATGTTGGCAAATCGACTCTGGTGAATCGAATTATTGGTCGCCGCGAGGCAGTGGTGGAGGACGTTCCCGGTGTGACGCGGGACCGGGTGAGTTACGAAGCCGAGTGGAATGGCCGCAAGTTCCTTGTGGTTGACACAGGCGGCTGGGAACGCAATGTTCGCGGAATTCACTCCCAAATTGCCAATCAGGCGGAACGGGCCATTAACGAGGCCGATGTAGTTCTTTTCGTTGTGGATGCCACGGTTGGCGCAACCACTACCGATGAAGCCGTTGTGGAAGTGATACGTAAGTCCGGTAAACCCACTATTTTGGTGGCCAATAAAGCAGATGATCACAATGCAGAATTGGATGCAACTGCACTGTGGGGACTTGGCATTGGGGAGCCTCACCCCGTCTCCGGACTTCATGGCCGTCGATCTGGAGATCTCCTTGATGCGGTGGTGGCGCTGCTCCCAGAATTTGGTTCCGGCCAGGCAAAGGAAGGCACTCCGCGTCGCGTGGCGTTGCTTGGGAAACCCAATGTGGGTAAGTCCTCTCTGCTCAACGCTTTGGCTGGTTCTGAGCGGGTAGTGGTCGACGATGTCGCCGGAACAACAGTTGATCCGGTAGACGAACTAGTTGAGATCCGCGATCGACTGTGGTGGTTTGTAGATACCGCAGGAATCCGCAGGAGAGCCAAGGAGGCTTCCGGACATGAGTACTACGCCACTTTGCGCACACAGGCAGCCCTTGATCGCGCCGAAGTAGCAATTGTCCTGATAGACGCCTCAGAGCCCCTCACTGAGCAAGACCAGCGAATCATTTCAATGGTGATTGACTCGGGCAGAGCGCTCGTAATTGCTTTTAACAAGTGGGACTTGACCGACGAAGAACGGCGGCATTATCTGGCAAAAGAGATTGACCGTGAACTCGCTCAGGTGAGTTGGGCGCCCACTGTAAACATTTCAGCCAAGACCAAAAGACATGTGGAGAAATTAGCTCCGGCCCTTGAGTTGTCTTTAGATAACTGGGACTCGAGGGTGCCAACGGGCACGTTGAATCGCTTCTTCGCTGACCTGACAGCAGCCCACCCTCACCCGCTACGGGGTGGCAAGCAGCCTCGAATTCTTTTTGGTACCCAAGTATCAGCGTGTCCGCCCACATTTGCCCTGTTCACCACCGGATTTTTAGAGGCCGGATACCGTCGATTCATTGAGCGAAGATTGCGTGAAGAATTCGGATTTGATGGCACCCCAATCCGCGTGGTCATGAGAGTCCGAGAGAAGCGGTCGCGTCGTTAAGATATTAACCCTTATGAGATAGGGTTCCGCATGCAGCAAACGGGCTGTGGCGCAGTTTGGTAGCGCGTCCGGCTGGGGGCCGGAAGGTCGCAGGTTCAAGTCCTGTCAGCCCGACAATTTTTCAGGGCCAAATTGTCAAAAATCGGATCGCCTTCACAATCATTGGCCCTGATCGAGGTAAACATGCTCTGGAATCCCGATAACCAACATAAGTTTCTTGAGTTGTTCACTTTAAGGCCAACCGGATAGACGTAAATAGTGGAAGTCCCGGCTTCTTGTCCGAGCAGCAGAAATCTAGGTGCAATCGTTGGACAGGTAGTTATTACGATCATTCTTTCTTCGGTGACGATACCAACTCAGAATAGTATCCAAATACAAGTTGAATTAATTTTGCACCACCGCGGGAGGAATGTAGAAAATATGTGAAACGACTTAGCTTCCTGACTTTTTAGATCGACCGGTTGGAAGGTGTAGTGGTTGGAAGTCGTAGTGGTTGGAAGTCGTAACGACATCGGGCCTCCTCTCAATTCAGGAAAACCCTCTCTCAGGCTACTATCATCGAGATGACAGACAGGATGGCTGCCGCAATCGCGAAATACCACAGCACGACCCCAATCGCTGCTATTCGTAATGGCGCACGGTATTCGCCTGCTGCAATCGTGAATGCCCGGTGATAGATGGTGTGGAATTTGGTGGCATCACGCTTGGCATTTCCTGCAGGGTCTCGTTGCGACCAGTAACCCCGCTCACTGGATAGTCCGAGGAGCACGAATACTAATCCAAAGACAAATAAGCCAATGGCGAAAAATAGAAACACTTCACTAGAGATGCTCACGGCAAGAGCCTAGTGGCTCACTCATTGCATACATGAGACTCGTCCCGCCCTCTAGGCTCTAGGCTCTCTCCCGTGCGGAGTCTTTCGGATATTCATCCAAATGTCAGCGTGGAAGAAATCCTGCTTGGACTAGTGCCGCCACCGCAATTTGTTGATGCTACCTTCGCCAACTATTTGCCCAATCTGCGTGAGCCCAGTCAAGTGGCAGCCAGAGAATCTCTCGTGGCCTTTGCGGATCGAGTCAATAGGGGACCTCAACGGGCATCCAGACGCATATTTGCCCGGGCTCGGGTTCTTGAGACCCGACCAGGGGTTTACTTAGACGGCGGATTTGGTGTCGGCAAAACACACCTCCTCGCCGCCTTGTGGCATGCCACCGAGTCACCTGCGAAATCATTCGGCACGTTTGTTGAATACACAAACATGATCGGTCTCTTGGGATTCAAAGAATCCGTGAAGGTATTCTCAACGAACCGGCTTGTGTGCATTGATGAATTCGAACTTGATGACCCAGGCGACACTGTTCTTATGTCAACTTTCTTAGGTGAACTCGTTTCTGCTGGAGTGTTTCTCGCTGCGACATCAAATACGTTGCCGGATCGATTAGGCGAGGAACGATTCGCTTCAGAAGATTTCGTTCGGGAAATACAGGGCCTGGCAGCCCATTTCGACACTATTCGGATTGAAGGTCCCGATTTCCGTCAGCGGGATTTGACTTTCCATTCCGAGCCATTCGCCGATGGGGAAGTTATCTCTGCGGTGGAACGAGACTCAAGTGCAGGTTCAGTTCTCGTAGAGTGGGAAGACCTGCTCGTTCAACTCTCACAACTGCATCCAGCAAAGTACGGCGCACTTGTTGAAGAAATATCGTTACTGGGTGTCGTGGCGGTAAAACCGGTTCGAGATCAAGTTCAGGCTCTGCGCTTTGTGACATTTGTTGACCGGCTATACGACCGGTCGGTTCCAGTTATAAACAGCGGAATCCGACTAGATCATGTTTTCAGTTCGGAAATGCTCAGGGGCGGATACCGCAAGAAATATTTCCGCTGTCTATCTCGGCTTGCCGCTCTTGCTGAATCAGGTGCTCAGGTGGTTAAGTAAAGTCATGGAAATAGAAGGAATCCTCAGCGGACTACTAGCGGGTGTCGTAATCGGCCTCATCGCGAGAATTTTAGTGCCGTCCATGCAACCCATTGGTTGTCTCATGACCATATTTATCGGAGTTCTTGGAGCTGGTGGTGGGTTGTTAATAGGTAACGCCGCTGATTGGGGATTCTGGCTCACGTTCATCACCCAAATTGTGCTGGCAACGATCCTGGTTGCGATTGTTGCCTCACTATTTCGAAGGTCCTCGCCGTAGCAGAAGCAACAAGGACGGTGGCCTATTTGGCCCCGATCAGTACATCTGCTGTTTTCCCTTTTATCACTGGATCCGCCGGCAATATGGGATCTGAACGTCAAATGGGTATTAGACCGGAATTACCTCTAACGATGTCCCCGTGAGCGCGTACGCCACGTCAAAGTCAGCCACAAAGGCCTCGATTCGACGAACTGAGCCAATTCGATTCCATTTTTTTGCATCGACAGTCCGGTGAACAGAGCCATCGCGGTCCACTCGCCATAAAGCATTGCCGTCGGGTGACGCGCCTAGTAACACCGAAGGGGCGTTAGCCGCAGTTAGCGTGTTCGAGCCCTTGCTCCACGTTTGCAGCCCGGATTCAACTGTTGCGATCCATACCTGATTTGAAAACCACGCTACGGAAGTAGCTGTAATTTGTGGGCCTGGCTGCCAACTGCGACCGCCATCGGACGAGAATTGGATTAAGCCCTGCGTGTCCCACCCCACAATTTCATTGCCGTTTATGGCAAGGGAGTGAAAGTCCACCTCTCCGGAAAGACTGATGGATTCCCAACTGATTCCGCCATCGGTGCTTGACATATGTCCGAGAGGATTTGGCAGGGAAGATCCCAATCCTGGATGACCACTAGCCACCAGCAGTTCATCAGGGTTGCCTGAAAATGCCATCATGTCGATGCGCGTTGGACCTATTGGGCGGGTGACCCCTGATGCAATCTCGACGTGGTGCACGCCATCATGGGTACCCACGAGGAGTCCTCCCGAATCAATAACTGCGCCATGCATATGACCTAGGGTTGGCATAATTGCCATTGATTGATTGCTGCTCTCAGTATTTAAAAGAGCCTGTAATTGCAAAATCTCTTTTTCCTGAGTAGCAATGATTTCACGGGCTAATAATGCGACGGCGGGATCTTGACCTGAGTTCAAAACATCTTGTGCCATTGCGACAGCGCCTTCATGGTGTTCAATCATGTAAGTGGCGAAAAGTGCTTCAAAAGCCGCACCCTTAGCCTCCGCCAACTCACTGAGTTGCTCTTCGGTGAGCATTCCATCCATGCCGTGGGAACCGTGGTCTTGCATCGCTTCATCGGCAGGCATTTGGTCGACACCCCATGTCTGTAACCACGATTGCATCAGGTCAATTTCGGGTGCCTGAGCCTGCTTAATTTCGGAGGCCAACGCAAGAACCTGAGAATCCGAAGCTCGATCTGGCGCAAGGTTAGCCATTAGAACTGCTTGTTCATGGTGTGGAATCATCATTTGTGCGAACATCACGTCCGCGGCATTCGCGTTCCCAGAGGTTGGCGCCAGATCCATATCCATTGAATCGTGGTCACTCGAGCAGGCCCTCAGCACAATTCCTCCGGCAAGGATTAATCCCGAGAGTGCGAATAGTTTGCTTCTTACTGCTTGGTGTATGAACATATTGAAAATCCCGTCGTGTAGTCGTGAGTGTGGTGTGATCGCGCCGTTGGCGCAAGAGAAATCGGCTGAAGTGGCTGCCGAGCTCACGTACGACTGATGGAGAGACACCTCAAGTCAGGCGGGTCTGAAAAGGGAAAATGCTGATCCTCGATAGGTACCGGGATAGGGCGTGATCTCCTGCGAAGAATTACTCTTCGAACAACAGGTATGCCCAAAGAAACTACGAAGAGAATTGCAAGGCAATCAAGGCCCCAGTGACTCTGCTGTGGATGGGTGCCAATACCGAAATCTGGGACAGTGGATGTTTCGGGTAATGCTGGACCCGCAACCATTGGAACTTCAACTTGATGGGGCGAGTGCGCAGCGCCATGCTCCTGAAAAACGGCCGAGCAGCTCACGCTCACCATGTGGTGCATACCTACTAGGCCGACCACCACGAGAGCGACGGTTATCAGGCGGCGGGTAAGGGAACCACCACAGGAAACCACTCGCATGCCTTGATCTTGACACAAATAATCTAAGCACGCGAGTTCCTGGAACCGAGAGTTTTCCTGAGGCCGGGCGTTGAACCCGTGCCGGTGGCAGGACCCACGTGAGTGGGCGATACAGGAATCGAACCTGTGACCTCTTCCATGTCAAGGAAGCGCGCTAACCCCTGCGCCAATCGCCCGAGAACTGTTCAAGTGGGGTTCGTTCGAGGTGGAGACGGGATTTGAACCCGTGTACACGGCTTTGCAGGCCGTTGCCTCGCCTCTCGGCCACTCCACCATGACGGCGCACGTCACACCCTCGAGCGGACGACGGGATTCGAACCCGCGACCCTCACCTTGGCAAGGTGATGCGCTACCAGCTGCGCTACGTCCGCGTGCCCAACAAGGTTCTTTAGGCGAGAGCAAACCATATCTGACCCGAGTCGGCTTGTTCCAAGTGGTAGTCGGTTGGTGAACACGATGGTTTAGCGGCAGGCTATGACCATGGCACCGTTGCCCGTGGCGAGATTCGGGGAGATTTATGCCTCCGACTTGGTCAAGGTCTCCAACCGAGTGGGGGATTTGGAAG